>CAZUWB010000008.1:9546-15463 GCA_964623945.1 uncultured Methanosarcinales archaeon
CCTATGACTTTGTGCCCAAAATAATCCGTTCCAATGTCCTTTTTATAAAAATCTTCAGATTTGTCTACATCTTTCATGATTTCAAAAGTTTTGAAAAGAAGTTTTTTAATGATTCTTTCCCTTGTTTTTACTTTTTCTTGCCACCCATGAATTATATAACAAGGATAACCGGCATTGGTGTTTTCTCGCAACAATACTGTAATTCCATATTCTGGGATTCTTTTGAGAGGCTCAAACGGGTTATAGCCTTTAGGTTTCTCTACTTGCTGGTGCCACTGGTGGGTATATTTTGTAGTTTCAAAAACAGACTGCTCATCTTCTGTCAATCCCTTTCTTCCAGTTTCTATCAAATCTCTGCTTCTCCATAGTTTTTGTGCTTGCTGTACAAGACAAACAGGACGAGATTTTAACATTAATTCTAATTTTTCATATACAGTTCCAACAGTATGTGATCTAAAATTTGTTTTTGAAGATTCGAGTTCCATTAAATCACTCCTAAACCTAGTTACAAGTGACTGCCCTTCTATGAACTTATCTTTTAGAGCTTCGATTATCACATCAACTGTTTCAGGAGTAAGTTTGCCATTTCGTCTTGAGAATTCTTCATAAGGATCAGCAACTAATATAAGATTTTCTGATATAGTAGCTGCTCTAGGATTGTCCGCAATTTCTTCCAACGAACGCATTTTGCTTTGCCTCTAACCACAATAAGAAATAAATTAAGATTGTTTATATTTTGTGACTGAACCAGGTGAAGGGTTATATGTGACTTTAAGTTGATATGTAAGTCCATCTATTGTAAATAGTGGTGAGAAGATACCTCTTTCTAAATCTAGAACATTCCTTTTTGTATCAGAAAATATTTCCCTTAATTTTTTGAAATATAGAACGTCTCTATAATTTTCAATCTTTCCAACAATACCCTCATCTAATTCTTCCCACTTTCTCCTGTCGATATATTCTGTATCTAATTTTGCACCCCTACTTATTGGACCCTTACCTGTTACTTTTTCAAACTCTTCTGGATTTGTTTCCTTAACCTCTTTTTCAACTTCACTGGCAATTCTTCCACCTAGATCCTCTCTATATGACTCTTTCAATTCATCAGTTATTCTATCATTAATTTGAATTAAATGTTCTCTTGCCTCAATAACAACCCTCATCAAATCAAAAGCAAATGGATCAATACTTCTATGTTCAAATGTATTTTTGCCATACGATCCCAAAGCCAAATTCAAATTATGCAAAACAACAAAATTTCTATATAATATATTTAAATTATAAGCTCTGGGCATGTCTTTACCCCAAAAATCAATTTTACCATAAATTTCTCGTAATGTAGGATCACTTTGTAAAGTATCTTCATGCCTTTTTGCACTATCTAGAGAAAATCGAAGTTTTCTCTCATTAGAAAGTGAATTTCTGTCTAATACTCTTCCAAGATTTCTTGCCCAGAAATAATCCTGTGGCTCTTGACCATTTTCTATGCCAAGGGCATTCATAACTTCAGATTGGAATGGCCCACCAATTCCCAAATCCCTATATTCATTAATAGAATGGCGTTGTGATAAGAAATATGCTGAAGAGAGAAAAAACCGCTCTTCTATGTACCTAGTTAACCAATCCACATCACCTAGTATAAACACTCCATCCTTTAGCATGAGCTGTTCAATACCCTCTTCTAAACCATTAGCTTTTGTGTAATCTCTTGTAAATAAGTTTTGATATGAATAAAGTTCTTTAACAAATTTTACCCTTTGCTCTTTTATTTGTGTAATTAAACTTTCAATTCTTTCTTCTAATCCCTTATTCACTAACCTACGTCTATGTAATTTTTCATTTTTCCTAATATCATGCTTGAGTTCTTCTGATAATTGTTTTATCTTTCTATAGTTTTCCATAATGTCGTGTTGAATTATGGTAGAAACGACTCTATAATCTGGAGAAATGCCAAGTCTAGAACATATTTCAAAATATTCATCAAGCATATCTTTTGGATGGGTTTCATATGGACCTCCAACGTCCCTCGAAAGCCCTTTATGAACATTCTTGCTAACACGATCGCTATAATCAATAAGAGCTAATTCATGAGGTTTAAATTTATCTTTAGGAAACGAATCCATGTCAACTATATATCCAAGATCATAAACTTGTCCATTTTTTCCTTCCTTTTTTATAGGTTCATTCCTATCACTTTCATCTCTACCCAAATGCAAAGCATCTTTTAAAAAAGGAGAAATCCTGTCAGAAATACCACTAAACACTCCTCGAGCACTAAATCTTTTAACTAAATTGTCTAAACTTTCCCATCCAATTGAAATTTCCATAGTGTTTCTTATCTCTCCTCCAATCTTTCAGTCTTCTACTTATCGACATCTTTCTTTTCAAGAACCTAAATGTACCCCTTATATAACCGATAAAGGTTTTATAATTTATAAATTTATCCTTCCTAAACTAGATAGAAACATATTACTTTATACAAAAATAGCAATATATTATGGTTATTTAATGTATATTTTCAATAATAACATCTATTTTATTCCCCTCTCCCTTTAAAAAATCAATCAAGTCCCTATTTAAGTCAAAAGCAGCTTTATTTGCCCTTATTGCAAATGTCCTTTCAGAAACGAAATCCGCTTTTCTTATAACGAATTCCTTATTGCTGTTAAAATCTGGATTAAGCTCTGCGAATATTTTTTCTTGGATTTTTTTATTTGTTGATATTGTTATTGTAATTTTATTGTTTTTCAATCTTTTAATCAATTGCTTTAATTTTAATAATTCAAAATCTGCTTTAACACCAACAATGCAGTCACCTTTCAAACTTAATTCATTATCTTTTGTGAATTCTAATGTAGTTTTATGCTTTGCTTGTATATTTGGATGTCCGTAAGCGTAAAATTTGTATTGCATTTTTAATAATTACTTAAAAATTCAAAATTTTTAAGTTCCCAAAAATTCTATGAAATTTTTTAGGATTTACAAATTAAATGTATCACTAACTGTTTGCCTTTACAATAGGGCAATTCCAATAAAAAATTCACATAAAAATATTTAAAATATAATAAAAATCACTTTAACAAACTTTGCAAATATTCTTTCTTTAACTTAAAACCATTTTTCCTTGCCAATTTGTCTATTCCATTGACAAAATTGCTTCCGTATTGAGCAGCTTGCTTCTTTCTCCATGCAAATTCCTTCTTCAAGCCAATAAATCCAGCTGCTTCCCTTAAAATTATCTTCTTGTTGTTTTTGTCAAGCTTGAACATTGGATGCACATTCATAGCTACTTTTACCAATTCTTTGTCAAGAAAAGGAGCCCTTAAATCCAATCCAAGGTTTTTTGCAATTGCAAAATCCCTTACTAAATCCCTGCTCCACATGCCTTTTAAGCCGTTCCAGCACTCTTTATGCAAAGCTTCAAAATTATTTTTTTGCAAAACATCTCCATGCCTTTGGTAGCCTGCAAATATCTCTTCACTTCCTAGGCCGCCAAAAAGAACATTATTTCCATCTTCTAATGCCAATTTTCCTGCTGCATATAAAACAGAACCAACACTTACCTTAACAATATCTGCGTCATTTAGAATTTTAACAACACTTTTTATAATATTCTCAAATTCATCCAAGCTTAATATTTTATATTTGAAATTAAATCCGTATTCATTAACAACCCTTTTAGCCCAGTCAATATCATTGGAATTCTCTAGCCCAACTGTGTAGCATGTGAAGTTGCACTTAAGCTTCTTAACAACAAAAGCTATCAAAGAGCTGTCTACTCCGCCAGAAAACAAAATGCCGAATTTTGGAACAACTCTTTTTTTAATAGATTGTATTATTGCTTCAGCCAGCTCTCTTTTAGCCCTTTCTTTATTCGTTTCAAGCCCTTCAAAGTCATTCTCTAAGCTTTCTATAAACTTCATCCATAAATTCTCTGGAATAAGCTTGCCTTCCTTTACAATGCCTAAAACCTGAGTCATATACTATTGTTGTTGGCATAGTTTTAAAAAACTTTACACTTTAGAAATAATTAAATACTGATTCTTTTTAATTTATTTAATGACGAAAGAGCAAATAAGCAAAGAAGAGCAAATTGGCTTTCACAAAGGGGCTTTAACAACACTTGCGAAAGAAAGGGAAGAAATGCTTAAGATACTGTCTATAGTTGAGCAGCTGATGAAGATGCACATCAAAAGCCTTAATGATTTGGGAATTGATCTCCAAAAAGAAGCACAGCAAACAAAGAAGGCAAAAAAGCCGATTGAAGACGCGTTAAGGTAAATTGATTATTATTTTTTGAGCATATTATACAATTCCATCAATTCATCATAAACTTCTCTTTTATCATCATTTGATAAGCTGACATACAGTTCTCTCGCTTCAGCATATAGTTTCTTTGCTTTATTGATATCATTTTTGTCAAAAGCTCCTTTAGCATCTTGTAATAGCCTGTGGCATTTACCCAAGTCTTTGCTTTTGTCGATTATTTCTTCCGGGATTTCAATTTCTTGTAGGCCTTCTTTTTCCAATTCAGGTTCTGATTTTTGCTCTTTAATCATAATTCTTTGATTTTCATCTTTGGGTATTATCAATTTCTTGAAAAAATCCCAACGAGGCTTTGGCAATTCTGATTCAAGTTGTGATAATTCTGCGCTTAGTTTTTCTTGCTCTTTAGTAATGTCTTCAAATTCAATCTTCAACTTCCTCAATTTGTCGTTATTTTTTAACAAGTCTTCTGCCGAGTTGTTTTTATCAATTAATAATTGCTTTTTCTGGCTTTTTAAATCATTAATCACTTGATGCAGTTCTCGCTGTTTTTTATTTATTTCTTCTAGAGACTTTTTGTAATTTTCTTTGACAACACTCTTTCTGCCAATACCCTTAACATCATAATTTTTTAGCTCTTCTTGAAGCCTTTGCTCTTCAATCTTGAGCTTGGCTTTTATCTCTAATTTTTTCCATTTTTCTATACTCTTTCTTTTGTTATGCGGTAATTTGCCTAATTCAATGTACAATTCCTTCATCAATGAGTTTTGCATGTCTGCCAATTTCGCTTTCATTTCTTTTGCTCTTACTTTTGTAAGATTTTCACCTTTCAAATCTTTTGCCAGCTCGTCAAGCTGCTTTTTGTATGTTTCACGTAAAGAATTCTTCTGTTGGTTTAAATCGTTAATTTCTCTGGATTTGTTGACAGCTTCATGCTCAAATTGTTTTAGTCTGTTTTCAGTCTCGCTTATGTCTCTTGATAAAATTTTATTTTCTGAGCCCAATTCTTCTATTTCAGAATTAAGCTTTTTAGCAATTTCATTACTCTTGCTTAACTTGGCTTCAATCTGCTTTATTCTTTCAAATTTCTGGATTTTTATTTGTTCTTGCTTTTTTCTTTCCAACTCCTCTTTTTTTCTGAGTTCTTCTTGTTTTTTTCTTTCTTCCTCAATCTGTTTTCTTTTTTTCTCTTCCTCTTTTTGTTTCGCTTCAACCTCTTTCTGTTTTCTAAGCTCTTCTTCCCTCTTTCTTTGCTCCTCAGCCTTTTGTTCCTCCAGCTCTTTTCGTTTCTCTAATTCTTCCTGCCTCTTTGATTCCGCTTGTCTTGCTTTTTCCTTTTCAAGCTTTTTCCTTTCTAAATCCCTTTCTGATTCTTTCCTTTGCTCTTCAATCTCTTTATTTTGCTCTAACTCTTGTCTTTGCCTTTGTTTTGCTTCAATCTCTTTCTGCTTCCTTAATTCCTCTTTCCTATTCCTCCTTTCATCTTCCGCTCTTTGATTCTCTAATTCTTTCTGCTTTCTTAGCTCTTCCTTCCTATGCAGTTCTTCTTGTCTTCTCTTCCCTTTTTCTTGCTTTTCTTTCTCCCTTTGCAGAGCTATCTGCTTCTTCTCTTCTGGAGTCTTATAGAAGCCAATTTTATGCAAGAATCCCC
>CAZUWB010000009.1:0-14739 GCA_964623945.1 uncultured Methanosarcinales archaeon
TAAAGAAACTTTTATAAAAAATGAATAATTATTATGTATTATGATATCAATAAAGTACTTAATAGGATTATTGTTATGGTATAAAAAACCTGAGCCAAGGAAAAGAGCACTTAAAGTTAAAGGTCCTAAAAAACCGAGATATCAAGCACTACCACAAACTTTAAATATAAGTTAACAATTGTTAAGTTTCTATGCAAGAGACGATGCCCCAGGAGATAGAAGTTAGGTATATTCTGCCTGCTATAAGAAGGGAATTGGCTAGAATATTCATACAAGAGCACAAGTTCAGCCAAAAAGAGGCAGCTAAATTGCTTGGCTTGACAGAGTCTGCTGTATCTCAATACCAACATTCTAAAAGAGCAAAGGAAGTTGTCTTTAGCGACAATGTTACCAATGAAATAAGGGCATCTGCAAATAAGATTTTGGATGAAAAAACCAATAGGCAAAGGCTTATTGCTGAAATGTACAGGATAAGCAACCTTACAAAAGTCAAACAAATTTTATGTGATATCCACAGGTTACAATCAAAAGATTTGGAAAACTGCAATATATGCTTTGATGAAGATCTAATAACAATAAAAACAGGTGAATAAAATGGCTCCAGTAGCAGAACAAGTTTTTAACAAAGATTACAGCAAGTACGGGTTTCATGACAAGGAAGAATATGTTTTCAAATCTAAAAGGGGGCTTTCAAAAGAGATTGTCGAAGAAATATCTAAAATAAAAAATGAGCCAGAATGGATGCTTAAGTTCAGGCTAAAATCTTTAGAAGAATTCTATAAAAGGCCAATGCCTCAATGGGGAGCCAATTTAAATACAATTGATTTTGATAATATCTTCTATTACTTAAAGCCAACTGACAGGCAAGGCGATTCATGGGAAGATGTTCCGGAGTACATTAAGAACACGTTCAACAAATTAGGCATTCCAGAAGCTGAGCAAAAATTTTTAGGCGGAGTTGGCGCTCAGTATGAAAGCGAAGTAGTTTACCACAAAATAAGGGAAGATTTAGAAAAGCAAGGAGTTGTTTTCCTTGACATGGACGGTGGCTTAAGAGAATATCCTGAAATTGTAAAAAAATATTTCGGAACTGTCATACCATATAATGATAATAAGTTAGCTGCATTAAACAGCGCAGTATGGTCAGGTGGCTCATTTGTCTATATTCCAGCAGGAGTAAAAGTTGATTTGCCATTGCAGGCTTACTTTAGAATAAATGCCCAGAATATGGGGCAGTTTGAAAGAACATTAATCATAGCAGAGCCAGGTGCTTCTGTTCACTATATTGAAGGATGCTTTACAAAAGGCGCTCCCATAAATACTATATCTGGAATTAAAAAAATTGAAGATATCAAAGAAGGGGATATTGTGCCCACACATACAGGCTCTTATAAAAGAGTTTACAAAACTCAGAAAAGAAGGCACAATGGATTAATGTGTACAATACAATATTATGGTGATACAAGACAAGAAATAAAAATAACAGGAGGGCATCCTGTACTCACAGTTAAAAGACAAAAATCAGAATACAAAAATAGTGAATGGAAGCCAGAATGGATTGAAGCAAGTAAATTAGAAAAACATGACTACGTGGCAATGCCAATAGAAAGAACAGTAATTTCGCAAGATGAAAGATTTTTCTCCGTTAAAATAGGCAGAGGCAGGCATCCTTCAAAAACAATCCAATTCAAAATAAATACAGACAAAGACTTCTTCAGGCTTGTTGGGTATTATATGTCAGAAGGCAGTGTCATGGGTGAAAATTATTTATCGTTTACTTTCAATAAAAATGAAAGAAAATACATAGACGACGTCAAAGAACTTTTGGAAAAATTTTTCGGCAAAAATACTATTGAATATAAAGAATATAAAAATGGAATTAGTATAGTTTTGTGTAGCACTTTAGCTGCAAAATTCTTCAAGAATGAATTTGATAAAGGAGCAAAAAATAAATCATTACCAAAATGGTTTATGCTGGAAGCGCCAGAAAAGCAAGCTGAGTTTATAAAAGGTTATTGGAGAGGGGATGGCAGTTTCATAAACAAAAAATACTCTTGGGGCAACAAAAGGATGTTTAGGATTAATACAATATCAGAAAAGCTGGCTAAACAAACGAGAGATTTGTTACTGAGGTTAAATATTTTTGCTTCAATAAATGTTTGGAATAAGAAAGAGCCAAGGAATAACTCATTTGTAGTTTATGTAGGTGGTTCTTACTTAGAGAATTTTTCAAATGTTGTAGGTTACAACATCAATGAAAGCTCTGATGGAAGTTTATTGTTAAAACAAAAGCTTATCTCTTATGCTGAAATAACTGAGCAATATGCATTCGTTCCAATAAAACAAATAAAAAAGGAAATTGTAAAAGATGTTGAAGTTTACAATTTTAGTGTAGTTGAGGATGAATCTTATGTAAGCCACGGCATTGTTGTTCACAATTGTACAGCGCCAGTATACTCTTCAGATTCACTACACAGCGCAGTCGTTGAACTGATTGCTTTGCCAGGCTCAAGAATTCAATACACAACAATCCAGAACTGGAGCAACAATGTTTACAATCTTGTCACAAAAAGGGCTTTTGCTTATGAAGATGCAACTGTATTCTGGGTTGATGGCAACCTTGGAAGCAAAATAACAATGAAATACCCGAGCATATACTTATTGGGCGAAAGGGCAAAAGCTGAAATCTTGAGCGTTGCTTTTGCAGGCAAAGGGCAGCACCAAGATGCAGGCGGAAAAATCCTGCACTATGCTCCAAATACAACTTCAAGAATTGTATCAAAATCAGTAAGCAAGGATGGCGGAAGAACAACCTATAGGGGTTTGTTGAAAGTGGCAGAAGGATGTAAAAATGTTAAATCTCACGTAAGCTGCGATGCTTTGATTCTTGACGATAAATCAGCTTCTGACACAGTTCCTTACATGGAAATCAATGAAAAAAATGTCAATATAGAGCATGAAGCAACTGTTGGTAAGATAGGTGAAGAACAGTTGTTCTATTTGATGAGCCGCGGCTTAAGCCAAGATCAAGCAATGACAATGATAGTAAGCGGCTTTATGGAGCCTTTCACAAAAGAACTTCCTCTTGAATATGCTATTGAATTAAATAGGCTCATAGCAATGAATATGGAAGGCTCTGTAGGATAAAATTTAAAAGATGTGTTCTTATATGCTTAAAGAGCAAAATTTGGTTACAAAAAATGCTATGGAATTGCTAAATCAAGTTCAAAGTAGTTTTGCAAATGAAAAAAAGAAAGAAGCGTTGGATAAATTTAAAGCCATGCCAATGCCAAAAGAAAAAGACGAAGATTGGCGCTACACAGAAATAGGAAAATTGAAGCTTGAAAATTTTGAGCCATTCAATCCAAAAACGAAAATTTCTTGCACAAAATTAAGTGAAGATTTGATTGAAAAAGGAATAATTTTGACTGATATAAATACTGCGCTAGACAAATACGACATAGCGCGACAATATTTTTTAAAATCCACGAAAATAGACAAAGACAAATTCGTGTCATTAAGCTCTTCTTTTTTTAATAATGGGATTTTTTTATACATACCAAAAAATATTGAGCTTGAAGAGCCAATAAGAGTAGAGTTCCATTTTGATGATGCAACAAGTGTGCTGCACAACATCATTGTAACTGAATCAAACAGCAAAGTAGATTTTATTGAAGAATACTCAAACAATGAACTTTCTCAAGAGCAGCTTAATGCTTGCGTCACAGAAGTATTTGCCAATAATGACTCAAAAATAAATTTTTACCACTTAAACCAGTGGACAAAAGATGTTTATAATTTCACAAATATTGTTGGCACTTTGGAAAGAAATGCTGCAATAAATTGGGTTTCTGGCTGTTTTGGAGGCAAAATAAATAAACTTAGAATAGACACTAACTTTAACGGGCAAGGCTCGCAATGCAACAATATTGGAGTATTTTTAGGCAAAGGAAAAGAGCACATTGACTTTACAACAAACGTTTACCACAACACTGAAAATACAACAAATGACATTTTGGTTGACGGAATTTTAAAAGACGAATCAACATCTGTTTACAGAGGATTAATAAGGATAGAAAAAGAAGGGCAAAAAACTAACTCATATCTTGCAAACCATATTTTGAAGCTTGGAGACAAGACATTGGCAAACAGCATTCCAAGCTTAAAGATAGATGCTAATGACGTCAAAGCAAGCCATGGCGCAACAGTCGGCCAGATTAACGAAGAGCATATGTTTTATCTTATGGCAAGAGGCTTGTCTAGACCAGAAGCAGAAAGACTAATAGTTGAAGGATTTTTTGAACCTGTAATACAGAGCATACCTTCAGAAGAGTTAAAGGAGAAGATAAGAGGATTGATTAAAAAATAAAATGGTAGAATCGCTTGGAATAGTAAATAATGGGTTGGATGAGGTTTTAAGAAGAGAATTAAGAGATTATAGGCCAAAGAAAATTCTTGTTGATGTAATCTCTTCAGATAGTTTATTACCTGGACATAGAGAATATTTTGTTTTGCTAGAAATTAATGGCGAGAAAGGCAAAAGAAGATTCTTATCAGTTTACCAAGGTGGCAATCCCGAAGATTTTTTAAAAACGCAAAAAATTCGTTTATATGAGATGTTTGCATGCAATATAGAAACTTATTTCGAAGGAGAGTTATATAATGGACCAGCTTAAATTAAAGTTATTGGATGTTGAATCAATCCGAAAAAATTTTCCTATTTTGCAGAGAAAGGTACATGGAAAGCCATTAGTATATCTTGATAACGCTGCTACTTCCCAAAAGCCAAAGCAAGTGATTGATGCAATTGATTTTTACTACAAAAACTATAATGCAAATGTGCATAGAAGCATACATCAGCTTGGAGAAGAAGCGACTGCAAAGTATTTAGAAGCTCACGAAAAAGTAGCTGATTTCATTAATGCTGACTCTTATCAAAATATAGTTCTTACAAAAAATACGACAGAATCATTGAACCTTGCTGCTTACTCTTTAACTGCTGGATTAAAAAAAGGCGATGAAATTGTGATTTCGCAAATGGAGCATCACAGCAATTTTGTCCCATGGCAGCAGATGGCAAAGCAAAGAGACTTAAAATTAAAGTTTATAAAAATCAATGAAGAAGGCAAGCTTGACGAAGAAAGTATTAAGGAAACCATAACAAAAAAGACAAGAATTGTTTCTATAACCCATGCTTCAAATGTTTTAGGCACAATAAACCCTGTTGAAAATATTGCAAAAATAGCGCATGAAAATAATGCTTTGATGGTTGTTGATGGCGCACAGTCTATTCCCCACATGCCTGTTGATGTAAAAAAACTTGATGTTGATTTTTATGCATTTTCTGGGCATAAAATGCTTGGTCCTACAGGAGTTGGAGTATTATATGGCAAAAAAGAATTGCTCGAGAACATGCAGCCATTTTTATATGGTGGTGAGATGATAAAAGAGGTAAGGTTTGATGGCACTAAATTCAATGAGCTGCCTTGGAAGTTTGAGGCTGGCACGCCAAATATAATTGAAGGAATCGGCTTGGGAGTTGCAATTGACTATCTCAATAAAGTTGGAATGAAGCAAATTCATGAAAGAGACAAAGAGCTTGTAGAATATGCTATGGAAAAATTAAAAGAGATTAATGGAGTTACAATTTATGGGCCCAAAGAAAGGGGCGCTGTTATATCATTTAATTTAAATGGTGTGCATGCCCATGATGTCTCGCAAATATTGGACAGCGACGGAGTTGCAATAAGGGCAGGCCATCACTGCTGCATGCCTTTGATGAGTGTTTTGGGAATAGCAGCAACTGCAAGAGCAAGCTTTTACCTCTACAACACAGAGCAGGAAATTGACACTTTTATTAATGCAATTCATAAAGTAAAAAAGATTTTTGGTGTTTGAAATGGATATAGAAATGATGTATCAAGAGAACATACTTGACCATTACAAAATCCCAAGGAATTTTGGCAAAATAGAAAATGCTAGCGTTCATCATCACGAATACAATCCTCTTTGTGGCGATAAGATTGACTTATATTTGGTTATAGATGAAAATAAAAAGGTTACTGACGTAAAATTTAATGGACAAGGGTGTGCGATTTCACAGGCAAGCGCATCAATGCTGACAGAGCAGATAAAAGGCAAAAGCATTGACAAATTAAAAAAAATGACAAAAGAAGACATTTTAGAAATGCTCGGCATTCCAATAAGCCCTGTAAGATTAAAGTGTGCATTGTTATCTCTAGATACATTAAAAAACAGTATATTGATTTTTGAGAAATATGTTAGTAAATAGAGGGTAAAATGACAGACGAATTAATAATAAAGGATTTGCATGTAAGTGTTGAAGGACAGAAGATTTTGAATGGTGTAGATTTAGTTGTGAGGAAAGGCGAAGTATGCGCTTTGATGGGTCCAAATGGCTCAGGAAAATCAACTTTAGCATACACTTTGATGGGGCATCCAAAATACATAGTTGATAAAGGAGAAGCATGGTATAAAGACAAAAATATTCTTGAATTGCCTGCTGATGAAAGAGCTAAGCTTGGCTTATTTTTATCATTTCAATATCCTCAGGAAATTCCTGGTTTGAGTGTTTCAAACTTCCTTAGAACTGCTTACAATACTGTAAAGCGACAGCCAATCAGCGTGCCTGAGTTTGTCAAACTACTTAGGAAAAATATGAAATTGCTGAAAATTGACGACTCTTTCAGCAGAAGATACTTGAATGAGGGATTTTCTGGCGGAGAGAAAAAAAGGACTGAGATTTTGCAGTTAGCGGTTTTGCATCCGGAAATGGCAATACTTGATGAAACAGATTCCGGATTAGATATAGACTCACTAAAAACAGTTGCTCAGGGAGTTAACACTTTACTAGGCCCTAACTTAGGTGTTTTAATAATCACCCATTATCAAAGAATTTTGAATTATATTACACCTGACAGAGTCCACATAATGGTAAAGGGCAGGATAGTAAAAAGCGGCGGCAAAGAATTGGCTCACGAGCTTGAGGCAAAAGGCTATGACTCAATTATAAAAGAAAGTGAAATTAGCATTTAAATCAAAAAATATTTAAATTAAGCAATCAAAGGAGATGAATATGGAACAACAAACAAAAGAAATCATTGTAAATTTGACAGAAAAAGCAGCTAACAAAGTGAAATTATTGCTTGAGAAGGAAAACAAGCAGGGCTATGGTTTAAGAGTAGGGATAACTTTAGGGGGATGCTCAGGCTATATGTATGACATAGGATTAGAAAAATCTCCTAAGGAAAATGATGCAGTGATAGAAGAAAAAGGTGTAAAACTCTTTATGAATCCAGAAAGCATTGCTTTTATGAAAGGCTCAACAGTTGACTACATTGAAAGTTTGCAAAATGCTGGCTTCAAGATAAACAATCCAAATGTTAAGACATCTTGTGGATGTGGGCATTCTGTTGGATAGATTTTAATAATAATTAAATTAATTTCTTTGTTAAAATGAGCAAAATTAAAGTGAATATATTTATAGATAGAGAAAACAAAAATACTTCATTAGAATTGGGTAATGGTTCAATGGTTATTGATTTATTAAAAAAACTAAACATCAATCCAGTTACTGTTATTGTTTCAAGAAAAAATGAATTGTTATTGGAAGACGAAAAATTAAGCAATAATGATGAAATAAAAGTTTTGTCAGTCATATCTGGAGGATAAATGAACTGCTGCACCGAAAAATCAATAATTGCATTGTACTCCGGCGAAAAGCTCTGTAAAAGTCATTTTACAGATTACTTCGAAAACAAAGTATTCAAAACAATAAGGCAGTTTGAGCTTATCGATAAGGAAGAAAACTTGGGGATTGCATTATCCGGTGGCAAAGATTCTTTAACGGTTCTGCATATTTTAAAAAAATTATCAATTCAAAACCCAAAAATAAAAGTACGTGCAATTGCTATCGATGAAGGCATATCTGGATATAGAGATAAAACATTGAAAACAGCAACAGAATTTTGCCAAAAAAATAGTATAAATTTACATATTTTCTCTTACAAAGAAGAGTTTGATTTAACTCTTGATGAAATGCTGAAAGTTCTTGATGTAAAGCCTTGCACTATTTGCGGTATTTTTAGAAGATATTTGCTCAACAAAAAATCAAAAGAATTAAGGCTAACAAAATTAGCAACAGGGCACAATTTAGATGATGAATGCCAATCCATTTTAATGAATCAATTAAAAAACAACATTGAAGCAAGTGCAAGGCTTGGCCCAAAAGTCGGCATTATTCAAGATGGCAAATTTGTGCAACGAATAAAGCCGTTATATTTATGCACAGAAAAAGAAGTGACAACTTACGCATTTGTAAATGGGCTACTAGACAATTTTGCAGAATGCCCTAATGTTTCTCAATCTTTCAGGGCACAAGTCAGGGACATGTTAAATGAAATGGAGCAAAAATTCCCGGGAACCAAGTACTCTATTGTAAACTCATTTTTGCAAATATTGCCTTTACTAAAACAGAAGTTTAAACATGATGCAATAAAAGTTTGCGCTAAATGCAATGAGCCAAGCGCAAATAATATTTGCAATACTTGTGTTTATTTAGGGAAATTGAAGAATAAAATTATAGAGGTTAATTAAAATGCATAAGAGAATAGCTCTTGCAACTTTACTTGCATTGACGCAACCACAATGCACTTTAGATTATGCACAAAGATCCTTAACTTTGGAAAATGTTTTAGTTGACGGGCACAAATTACTAAGTTCTGGAGACATAACGGTTATCTTAAGGGAATTAGAAGGTGATTTAAAAGATACTTTTACTATAGACTTTTTATTTAATCATACAGGTGGTTTATCTCGATATGTGATTCATTTAGGAAAAGATAGTTCTTTGGTTGGAAGTTTTAGATATGATATGAATAAAGAAGATAATACTTTTCATCTAAGCAATGTTATTTACAAAAGGAGGTACAATAAACCTGTTTCGATTGTATATAAAGGAAATGATTGGAAAAATCCTAAGAATATATTTGAAGCTCTTGAAGATTATAGAAATGAATATGGTTCTCTTTTGGAAAAACAATACAGAATTTATTTAGAAAGACAAGAAAAATTAAAAGAGAGTGAAGGTGTTTTACGTCGAGGTTAGATATAATCAAAAACTATTTATACCTTTATAAAATACCATTCAAATTCGTGGGATTGTGTGAATTGTGAGCGAGTGGATTTGCTCACTCGCATTTGACTCCCACTTAATTAAAGTGAGATGCTCGCGAGAACGCGAGCTCGCGTTCAACTCAACTGACTTTGCAGTTGGAGGTGGTTTTAAAATGCATACATTGCCAAATTTACCATACGACTATAATGCTCTTGAACCTTACATTGATGAGCAGACTATGAGAATTCATCATACAAAGCACCATCAAACATATATTGACAAATTAAATGGTGCAGTGAAAGGCACAAATTTTGAGTCTCTAGATGTTAATGAGCTTCTTAAAAAAATGAATGACGTTCCTGAGAATATAAGAATGGCTGTAAGAAATCATGGCGGTGGGCATTCGAACCATACATTCTTTTGGACTATAATGGCGCCAAATGCTGGAGGAGAACCACATGGACATGTTGGAGACGCTATCAAGCATACTTTTAGCAGCTTTGACAAGTTCAAAGAGGAATTTACAAATGCTGGCTTGAACAGATTTGGCTCAGGATGGGCATGGCTTGCATCAAATAATGACAAATTGGAAGTTTACAGCACCGCAAATCAGGATTCACCTTTAATGGAAGGAAAAGTTCCAATTTTAGGTGTTGATGTCTGGGAACATGCTTATTATTTGAAATATCAAAATAAAAGAGCAGATTATTTAAATGCATGGTGGAATGTTGTGAACTGGAAAAAAGTAAATGAAATATTTGAGCAAAAAGATGATTTTTTCTAGAATTTATTAAGTAAATTTTAAATATAGGTTATTTAATGGTTGAAAAATGTTTCAAGGGAGACTAGAAAAAAGGGTTAAAGAGGTTTCTAAGGAAGTTGAAGCTAAAATAGGATCCTTGTCAAGGGAGGCATTAGAGTTACATCGTGTCAGCCAACTTGAGAGAACTGATGGCTTTATAATTCCACCATATTATATAACAGTTTTTGGTCAGTTAAAACTTCATGAAAGACCACAAGTCTACATTAATTTAAAAAATAAAGCTATTGAATACATGAAGGAGGGCGACACTGATGAAGGCAACCGTCATTATACTGCAGCTTATTATTTCTGGAAGAATTTTATTGAAGTAAGTAGCAGCAAAAGCTTATAAAGTTAGTATTGGTTATTATTTCTTATTCTTTACACTTTATTTATCAGCATCTTCTTCTTTTCCTTTCTTTTTAGTCTCTTTCAGCTTTTTTGTCAAGCCTATTTTCTTGTGGCATTTCTGGCATTCAAACAAGTAAGAAGGCACTCCCTCAAAGGTCTTTCTTTTATACTCTGAAGTTGTCTCACCTTCATTTCCGCAATGTGGGCATTTGTAATCTACATTAAGGATTAAGCTATTTTCAAATTGCTCGTTGCTTTCTTGATAGTTGCATAAATAGCAAACATAATAATCGGCTTTTTTGTCAATTTTGCCGCCTTTCTTTTGAGGCTTGCCCATAACTCCTTTCCTGCATTTTGGGCATTGTTTTCTGAAAACCCAGGCCATTGCCCTGCCAGAGACTACAATAGTCCTATTAGTGAAGTATACACATTCTTCTACGCTATTAGGCTTTTTTAATGGCATCTTACCTAAAACCTCTTATTTCTTTCCAGATTTTAACTGCTTCTTCATAAGCAATATTCTTTATAAAATCTTCACTCAAATTTGTCTTTTTCCTAATTTCATCTTTATACAACTCTAATGTCTCATTCTGGGGACAAAAATTATTTATAGTATTGCTATCACTTCTTGCATCTCTCGATATTTGATAGAACGTTGCATTCAAAAATAAAGCGTTTTTTAATGATAAATTTGCTAAAGCTGCTTCTTCTGGATATTTGCCAATAAATTCCCTAAGTAATTCTACAGCTTCAAAACCCTTTAATGCTGAGCTGTTTCTTAGAAATACAGACTCAAGTATTAAAGGCCTTGATTTGCAACCAAAACCATCTTTAGTGGTGCCAGTACTTCCATATTTCTGGCTTTCAATATAAAATTTTTCAGCTTCAAGATTTAGTATTCTGTAATCTATAACATAAGTGAGTGGCTCTTGTCCGCTTTCCAATTGTGTTTTTTTAAGTTCCTGAAAATCATTAATCATGGAATCAATTTTTTGTATGCTACTTGGAGACGTTTCCATATTTGTGTTATATTTGGAATTAACGCTATGTATTTGCTTTATGCCATACTCAAAGTCCTTTATCTGTGCACAGCTTACAACAAAAATCAAAACCAATATACATACAATTTTTTTCAATATAGTCACCCTAAAATTAAACCATGGAGCACAAAAATATTAATAACTCGTATTTATTCTTTTCGCAATTAACATTGAAACATATTTAAATATAAAAATAATACCTAAGCTATGACTTACTACGACACTATTTCAAAAAGCTATAATGAATTATATCAAGAAGAACAATTAAAGAAATTAACAATAATAAAAAATAATATAAAAATAAATAAAAATACAAAAATATTGGATATTGGTTGTGGAACGGGTATTTCTTCTGAATTTGATTGCTATGTTGTTGGCATTGATTCAAGCATTGAATTATTAAAACAAAATAAAAACAATGGAAAATTTTTGGGCATTGCTGAAGCGCTTCCATTTAAAGACGACTCATTTGACTACGTGATTTCAATTACAGCAATTCATAATTTTAAAGATATAAATAAAGCGATTAAAGAAATGAAAAGAGTTTGTAATGGAAGGTTTGTATTCACTGTTTTGAGAAATTCGAATAGATTTAACTTTATAAAAAATTTAATAGAAAAGAATTTTAAGGTTGACAAAGTTATTGAAGAGGATAAAGACGCTATTTTCTTTTGTATAATCTAATTTGATTACTTTCTAGGATACATAAATTTCGTAGCTCTGCGTACAATTTGAGATAAAGTTGGCGGTGGTTGTGGATATTCTATTTTTAGTTCCTCAGGTGTTGCATATCTTACACCACTTACATTGTGTATAGTTCGAGTACCATAGCCTTCTATTAATAATTCAATACACTTACCTTGCAAAGGTCCCCGCATTACTACTTCCCTCATTTCAAATAATTGTGCATAGCTATATTTTTCAGGATTTAGTTTAAGGATTTTGGAAGTTGGATCAAAATCATAGACTTTTGAACCTTTAACTGCAATATAATTCTCAGAAACTTGCATAAAACCCATTGGACCAACATTACCTACTATAGCCTTCCCAAAAGTATCTTTCACTCCCATTTTAAAAGAGAAAAAGTTAAAAGTTTTTAAATATTTCTCAAAACCGCAAGCTTTATATATAGAAAATAACTACTATAGAATAGCTACAAAATGAAAATAGTCATTTTTTCACTCATATTTATGTTTTTAATAGCTACGAGTGCATTAGCTGCAGGCCTACAAATAACTGAGATAGATGTGCATGTTGATTATGACGAGGCTTACACTTACAGAGTTGAAGATAGGGACAGAATAGATTCAACAACTGTTCCTGTTGCAAACAACTCGAAAATAGATGCTGACATTTTGCCGGGCTCAAATGTGACTTTTACAGTTAGAGTTGAAAACACATTTCAAGGCGAAGATCCTGATTTAAGGGGTGTTTTTGTAACAATAAACATTGAGGATATAGACGATGGCGCTGATTTGGAGGAGGAAAGCATTGACTTTGACTTGGAGCCCGGCGATGACTACAGGTTTGATGTTAATTTTGCCATACCACTTAACGTTGAAGCAGGAACTTATAACGTGGTTATAGAAGCAGAAGGGGAAGATAGAAACGAATCATCACACAACACAGAGCTTACTTTAAAATTGGAAGTCAAAAAGCAAAGCCACGACATAAGAATAACAAGAGTTCTTTTAAATCCAACTGTCATAGATTGTGACAGGAAAGCTAAGCTGACAGCTGAAATTACAAATGCAGGCTCAAATTTAGAAAACGAAGTTGCTTTGGAATTTAAAGCAAGCAGCCTTGGAGTTAATTCATATGATAAGGATATATCTTTAGAATCTTCAGACGAAGCAAGTGACGAAGAAAAGATGCACACTAAAACCTTAAACATAGAAGTGCCCTCATTTTTGAGGGCAGGCTCATATCCAATCTTGATAAATCTCTATTGGAAGAACTTTGTTTTGTTTGACCAAAAAAGTGTAGATCTAGTTGTTAGGGACTGTGGTTCCACAACTACAACAACAGAAACAAAAACTGAGCCAAAAGATGAAGCAGGCGAAGAAGTAAGCATACCAGAATCTGTAACAGTTATCCAGCCTGAAGAGGAAAAACCGGAAGAAACAGAAAAATTTCCATCAGAAGAAATAATAACAGCAACGCAAGAAATATCGGTTTTAAAATCTCCGATATTATTGTCTATACTTTTAGGCGGATTTGTAGTAATAGTTTTTACTGTATTGGTTATTATCGGCTATTTAAAAAAGACTAAAGCGTAAAGCACAGGCTCTGTAGAAAATCTCACGAATAAGCTCGTCGAAAGCTTTTTTTCTATATACTCTAGAATATAGATTTTGAAGCTTTAGGCGACAAAATCAAGAAATAAGTTAAAAATGCAAAAGACTTTCTACAGAGCCTAAAGCACAATAAACTTTATATACTAAGTTCTTTAACCATTAGAGAGTAGTGAGGTGGTTATTGTTAAAATGCGTCTTGTGCTTTTCTTGGTAATTGCAATATTTTTATCTTCAGATGTTCATGCTATTTTTATAAATAATTTCTCGGATTATGGAAGTGATGTTGATGGGGATGGGCTTTATGATTATTTAACTATCGAAGTTGGGATAAATATTTCTGAAGCGAAAGAATACCAAATAAGGTACGATGTTAGATTTCCGAATGATAATGATTTTGGATTTGCAAAAAATTTTAATTTACCTGAAGGATTGGGTATATTGCATCTCAATTTAAGCGGAGTGAAAATTTATGAAAAAGGGAAAAACGGTACATTTATTTTAGAGCGAATTAGATTATTTAATAGCTCGAATACTTCTCAAGAATTAGACGAAATAAATCCAAATTATCAAACTGCATTCTATTATTACACAGATTTTGAAAGAGCCGAGCCAACATTAGTAGGAAATATTTTTATTAATGAAATTCTAGCTAACGGTGTCAGCGATCCTGATACAGAGTGGATTGAACTGTATAACAATGTTAGTGACTCAATTCTTTTAAGAAATTGGACAATCTCAGACACATCTAATACAAACTTTACATTTACTGTAGACATACTACCAAAAAGTTTTGTCATATTGGCTGGTAACTTTAATATTTTTGTTTCCATCTATCCAAATGTTGATCAAAGCAAAATAAGAATTGTGAACATAACTAAAGGACAGTTTGAATTAAGAGACTCTGACGGTGAGGTAAAACTGTATAATTCTTATGGATTACTTGAAGATGCAATAGCCTATGTCCAAGCATCTGGCAAAAAATTTGAGAACGTTTCTATCGGCAGATACCCTGATGGCTCTTCAAAAATACTTAATCTTTCTACCTTAACACCCGGTGCAAAAAATGACAATCAAGCACCTATATTAAATAAATGGTTAAATCCTTCAAGGAAT
>CAZUWB010000010.1:0-13539 GCA_964623945.1 uncultured Methanosarcinales archaeon
TACGATTAAATGACTTATCCAATAACAAAATTCTGGTTTTATCCTTTTTGTAAATTGATGACTAGGAAAATCAAAGGCGTAGAAAACATTCCAAATAAAACGACTTTCATAATAGCATCTAACCATGAGCATTTGGTTGATCCTTTGTATATAATTTTTCCAATATTAAGGAGATTAAACAAAAAAGTGCATTTTGTTGCAACGCCAACCTGGTGGTTTTTAGGGGAAACAATATGCAAGAAATGGGCTGGCTGCGTTCCATTATTCAATTCTGAACAGGCTTATAAAGAAACAAAAGAGTTAGTGGAATCAGGAGAAATAGTAGGACTTTTTCCGGAAGGCGGAACAAGAAGAACAAAAAACCCTAAAACTGGAGCTATAAGACTTGCTCTTGAAACAAAAACTCCAATATTGCCGATAGGCATAAGAACTTCTTATATACCTTTCAATTCGACATTAAACATAGGAAAGCTTATCGATTTGAAGCAAGGTAAAAATATTAAAAAGCAAGCAATGTATTTGCTAAAAGAAATTTATAGGTTAAGCGACGCAAAAATCTAGAGCAGTCTTTTCCTAAAATAACTTAAAGCTCCTCCAAAAGCTCCAAGTAAAATTGTACCATCAACTTTAGTTTTTTTCTTTTTCAAAGCATCTCTTAAGTTGTTTTCAAAAATTGTATATGCAGTTCCAATCTCAAAAAAGAAATGCGAGTCAGAGCCTGCTGTTTTGGCTATTTTTAGTTGTTCAGCAATATTATTTGCCTTTTTGTTGTCGCCTGGTAATGTTCTCGCATTAAAGCATTCAACAGCATTTATTTTATTTTTTATTTTTTCTATTGGCAATTTGAATTTATGATTATGAATCAGTGTTGTCCTGAATGGATGTGCTATTGTTATCAATGCATTTTGCCTTTTTACTTCATCAACAACTTCATAAAAATCAATTTCATCAATTTTGTCATTTAAATAATAAACTAGAACATCTCCATAGTTAGTGCTTACCTCTTCGCCAACTATAACTTCAAAGTTTTTGTCCTTATTTAGTTTCTTTACTTCCAAAGCCCCTTTGATTTCATGGTGGTCTGTGATTGCAATTCCGTCAAGCCTATGCCTCTTTGCAAGCTTCAATATAGTTAATGGCTTCAAATTGCTGCATTTTGAATAGTGAGTATGCATATGCAAATCGTATTTCATTTTACTTCTTTTTTGGCCATGGAAATGGCTCTTGCCCTTCTTCAAGTGTTAAGTTACCTGCTGCTTGTAATCTGCTAACTCTTCCGTCTAAGTATTCTTTCCAAACAATGATCTTTCCATCTTTAATCTTACCTATTATTGCATCACTCACAGCAGTTCTATTTCCTGTTTTTATATTAGTAGAAGCAAACTGCCATTCAACAGCTAAGTCTTCTCCATCAACAATTATTTTATTTATGTATATTTTTGTATCATTGAATGACTTATGATAATCAATAAAATCTTGCAGAGTCTCATTTTTATTCATTCTTCTTCCAGGGTATGCAAAAACCAATTCATCATGTAATAATGATTCAAATAGGTTGTAATCGCCAGTTTCCCAAGCTTTTGCTTGTTTATCTATAAGTACTTTTGCCAAATCTTCATCTTTTGATTCTTCTTTAATACTATTATTAACACAACCTACAATAAACAATAATAAAACTAAAATATAATTAATTTTCATCCCGATCATTTAGGAAAATTATTTAAGTAATTATAAATCTTATGCCATTATGAAGTTCAAATTTAATATCCCAAACAAAATAACTATAATCAGGGTAAGCTTAATTCCTTTATTCGCTATTATCCTTTTAGTGGACATTCCATACAAAAATATTTTGTCAGCTTTTATCTTTGGCATGCTTTCTATATCTGATGTCTTAGACGGATATTTTGCAAGAAAGAAAAATCAAGTAACAGAATTTGGCAAGCTTATAGATCCTATAGCTGATAAATTGCTTATTTCAACAGCATTGATTTTTTTGATTGGAAAAGGTGTTCAACTCTGGATGGCTGTAACAATTATTGCAAGAGAAGTAATTCTAACTGCTATAAGGATTTACTTAATACCAAGCAAAATTGTTGTGCCTGCTAGCAATTTTGGAAAGGCAAAAACTGTATTGCAAAGCATTGCGATAGTATTTGTTTTGCTGGAGCTGCCTTTTAGCTGGCATGTTATGCTTGCTGCTGTTTTATTGACAGTGATTTCCGGACTTGAGTATCTGGTTAAAATAAAGAAAATGACAGGAAATAAAGTTGTTAACTTGCCAAATATAATAACATTATTCAGATTTCTGTTGATTATTCCTTTTGTATATTATTTTTTAAATTCAAAAATAAGCATATCATTATTGATTTTCGCAGTAATAGCATTAAGCGACAAGCTTGATGGAATATCTGCTAGGCTTATGAACCAAAAGACAGAGCTTGGCTCTGGCCTTGACTCTTTTACAGACTGGACATTGATAATAACAACGTTCATAATGCTTGTTATAAAAGAATACGTTAATATTTGGTGGTTTGTACTATTAGTTACACCTTCTTTAATTAGTGGTGTAATTAAAATGGTCTATGCAAAAAAACTCAAAATAGTGCCTGTTACTTTGGTTGCAAGATTAAGTGTTGGATTAACTTATATAACTATTATATCGATATTGATCAAATTTGTTTACAAGAATTTTTTATTGACATTGACTATTTTGATGGTATACGTAGCAATGATTGGATATGTGTTAAAGGTTTTGGATTTAAATAAAAAAGTTATGGCTAAAAGCAAGAAGGCTAAGGCAGTTTCTTAATTCTAATGGAAGAAACCATCAATATTCCAAGCACAAGATAAACATAAGGATAGTACTGAATAGGCATTTTTAGAAAATAAATTAATGGGATAATAATTCCATTCATCGTTATCGGCATTCCCTGAAAAGCGCCTTTCAAATTCATAATATTGTACCTTGCAAGCCTGAGAATGCCGCAAAATAAGAACACTGTGAAAGATATTATTGCCAATGGGGTTTGAATCAAAGCAAAGCCAAAAATTGCAGGCGCCACTCCAAAAGAAACAGTGTCTGCAAGGCTGTCAAGCTCTTTGCCAAATTCATTTTGCTGCTGCATTATTTTTGCAATTTTTCCATCAAGATAATCTGAAAATACAGCCAACACAAGCATAATGCTTGCTGTATTAAACCATCCCTTTACAGCAAATAATATGCTTATAATCCCAAAAATAACATTGGTCAATGTAAAGACATCTGCAAATTTTATCAGCCTTGTTATTTTGAATTCATCTAAATCTGTTTTTTTCCTCACCAGCCTGAATTCTGATTTGAATAAGGCTTCAATTCCAGACACTATAGTTATTACAATTGCAATCCATATCAAAACCCAGTCTAAATTGCCCATTATTACCGGTATTAAAGATATTATTTGGAAAAAAAGACTGATCTTGCCTAGCACAGTCGGCTTGAATTTCCTCCTGAAATCTCGATAAAAAAGTATCGAGCCTATTATCACACTTAATAAATCCCTGACTAGAAACACGAGCATAACCCAGTACGGAATGTATGACTTAATCGCAAGTGATATAGCAACAACATTGATTAAAAGCTTGTCTGCGAAGAAATCAAGGATGGATTTCAGCAATGACTTCTCAGTTATTCTTTTAAAAACCAAGCCGTCAAGAAAAGCAATTAACGCAGTTGCAATAAAAAAAACAGTTGCAATATTTTTTCGTTCATTTATAATTAGAATGCCTACAACAAAGGCAAGCACTATTCTTAATAAAGTAAGGGCAAAAAATATTCTTTCTCTCCTGATTCTTAATCTCATTTCACTATTTCTCGCATACGTAGACAAAACAAGGCGGAATGTTCAAGGGTATAAAGCTTATAGAAATCTTTGAGAAATAATTGTAAAGATATTTTTTGAAGTTATTCAAAAATTGGTATATAACAAATTTGCCTTCATTTTTTAATGTATTTTTTGTTTCTTCTATTATTATTGATTTCTTGTTATTCGGCAAAGTGGAAAAAGGCAAGCCTGAAACCACATAATCAACTTTTGCTATATTTAGCTTTTTTAAGTGCTTTTTTATATTCTCTGCACTGTCATTAATTATGACTAATCTTTCATCTTTTATATTTTTTCTTAGATAATTGCAAAACTTTTTGTTTATCTCAAAGCACAATATCTTAGCGTCTTTTCTTGCTCTTTTTAGTATTTCAGAAGTGATGCAACCTGTTCCAGGCCCGTATTCTGCAATGCATCTTGCATTTTTGAAATCTATATTTTTCAATAGCTCATTTATAAGAAATTTTGAACTTGGCACAACAGAGCCGATCTCCTTTGGATATTTCAAAAACGTTGAAAAAAATAATATTTTTCCATCCACATCAATCACCTCAAAATGGCTATTATAGTATTGCCTGCTTTGACTTTATCGTGAAGATTAACTTTTAGCTCCACCCCGATTGGAATTATAATTGTTGTCTGGCTTGACAAAGCAATCATGCCAATTTTTCCTCCTTTATTAACTTTTTGATTTTTTTTGACGTAGCATTTTATTCTTCTTGCCAGAAATCCTGCAATTTGGACAACTTTGACTTTTAATTTATTATTTTGTATTAGAATTTCATTTTTTTCATTTTCAAGGCTTTTTTCAATGTTATATGCTTCAAAGAATTTTCCTTTTGTGTATTTTATGGATTTGACAATGCCTTCTATCGGAGCTCTGTTGATATGAACATCGAAAGGCGACATAAAAATTGAGATTACGTAGCATTCTTTTGCAACATCTTTTGTCAATGTTTTTATTTTTCCAAGAATGTTTTTTTTAATTTTTATATTTCCTTTGTTTGTTTTTAAAATGCTTATTACTCTTCCATCTGCAGGAGCCACTATGTTGTTGCCTTTTGGAATTTTTCTTTCTGGATCTCTGTAGAAATTCAATATGAACAAAATCAAAAGCAGGACTATAATTACAAGTGCTATCATCCACCCCATAAGAATTATGGTTTAATTGCCCAATATAAATCTTTTCATCTATTTTTTTGGCTTCTTGTTATTGTACACTAAAATACCTAATGATATAATAACAAGTACCATTCCAGTAATTACGTGCTTCAAATGTGGAGTGTCTTCGCTAAGCCCTGCTTTTGTATGAAATGCATGCGGCAAAAAGGCAAAGAAAAAGCCTATGAACATCAATACTGTTCCAAAAACATCAAATATTTTTTTGCTCATAAAAAAATAAAAAAGAAAGAGGTTTATTACTTAACTCCGTAACCAACTCCTAAACTAACAGCTGCTATTGCGATGTGCAATCCTGAAATCGCTGTGTTTATGCCAAAAATGGTTGCTAGCATAGTGCTTGCTCCTGGCACAAATCCAAGAATTCCTACAACGCCAGATATATAGCCTAGCCATGTGTTAGTTGTCTTTCCACTTCCCTTATATCCAAACCAGATTATTACTGCTCCTCCTACAAGGTGCAACACATTTTGTGCAGTATTGACTCCAAATATTCCAAATATTGGTGCTTGCACAAAACCAATAAGTCCGACTAAAACTAATACTGCACCAATCACCATTGCATATGTTTTTTGTACATCTGCGATACACACCACCTCAAACCTTATTCCTAGAATAATGTGTATTTAAGCTTTTCGCTGTTTCGTATTTTCTAATACATATATTGCAAAACATTTTTAAGAAGACAAATATTACAAATTGACTATGACCTATACAATATTGGATTGCTATACAGACGAGCCAGCTGGCTTAGGAGTTCCACCTTATCTTGGAACATACCCAAGGTACATAGCAGGCTTTCTTAATGAAGATGTTTATTACATCACTATTGATGATTTAAGACTTTTGAGAAAACATAACGGTATTATCAAAGAAACAAAAACATCGCAGAAAACAGACATTACAACTTATAATTTAACAACTAATTATAAAAATATTAAAAAAATATTAGAGGAAACAGATACATTGATTGTAGTTCTTGGTGTTCATGTTCCTGGAAAATATCTTTCTGCTATACCTGGAACTTTGAATGAGATAATTCCAATGATTAAAGAGCTTAAATGCAAGAAGATATTGACAGGGCCTGCTGTCTTTGGCACTCAATTGTTTGGAGGCAGATTCTATGAAAAAGCAGACTTAAGCATGTTTGATAAAATTGATTACTTGATGTTCAATTTCAAATACAGTGATGTAAAAGATTATGCGATTTCAGGAGCGAAAATCATAAAACAGATTCCTAATATCAGAATGATAGAGATTGAGACAGGACATGGATGTGACATTGGAAAATGCTCATTTTGCACAGAGCCTATCAAAAATAAAGTTGAGTTCAGAGAAAAGGAAGATGTTTTAAGGGAGATAATTGAATTTTATAAGTTAGGAGCACGATATTTTCGGTTGGGAAAGCAAACTTGCTTTTACACTTTACCTTATGCAGTTGAATTGCTGAAGGAAATTAATTCTAATTGCCCTGACATAAAAGTTTTGCATATTGACAATGTTAATCCTGTCAAAGTGGTTTTGGATAAGCAGCATGAAATTACAAAAGCAATTGTTAAGTATTGCACTAGCGGTAATATAGCTGCTTTTGGAGTTGAAAGCTTTGATATGGAAGTTGTAAAGGCAAATACCTTGAATACTCCTCCAAATATTGCTTATGAAGCAATTAAAATATTGAATAAATATGGAGCTGAGCGTGGTTCTGATGGCTTGCCAAAATTCCTGCCAGGAGTGAATATAATATTTGGCTTAAGAAATGAAAGCAAGAAAACTCACGAAGAAAACATGAAATGGCTTTCCAGAATTTATGATGAAGGGTTAATGATTAGAAGAATAAACATAAGGCAAGTCGCTATTTTTGAAGGAACTTCTCTGTTTAATGAAGGAAAAGACAAATTTTTGAGGAAGAATAAAAAAATGTACTGGAAATGGCGCAATGACATAAGGCAGAACATAGACTGGCCAATGCTCCAAAGAGTTGTTCCTTCTGGAACAATTTTTACTAATTGCTACGCTGAAATTTATGACGGGAATACAACCTTTTGCAGGCAGTTTGGAACTTATCCATTGATTGTTGGAGTGAAAGGAAGGCTTGAATTAAAGAAATTTTATGATATTGAAATTACTTGGCATATGTTGCGTTCAGTTACGGGAAAAGTGGTTGTTAAGAGGGAAGTGGTGGTATAGTATCTATTAACATACATCTTTTAATGCCTTAGAATTTTCTAAAATATTAGTTGTTATTTCATCTAAATTTAAACTTACATATATACTTAAAGTTTCTTTAAGGTTGCTTATTGGAACATCACAAATTTCAGTTACATCTTTACAATTTATTTTATTTAATATTTCATAAGAGTTTTTATTTAATTTTTGAATTAAATCCCCATCCACTTTAATAGTTACTATATCACCAATAAAGAAATCCTTTATAATTTGTGCTAAAGAAATTTTTTCTTTTTTTAATGTCCTCAAAAACGTTTCTAAAAACTTAGTATCTTTTATAAGTATGTCAAAAACAGTTATACCATGTTGCACATTTTTATAAGAAAAAATCTTTCTTAAATCCACTAATGCCACAAAATTTAAGGTATAGGTTGTATCCTTAGGTAATTTTGAAATTATATTTTCTTTCGTCCATAACTCTATATCAAATTTTTCATCAATAGTTGGCATCTCTTTAGGTGGTAATACATAGAATGAATTAGATATTAACTGAAACTTAAGATTTTTTAGCATATGTTCTGTTAGTAGTTTAACTGGATTTTTTTCTCCTCTCGGAACCTCATTAAATTTATAAATAAAAATAGAATAAATTGGTTTGTCAAATTTTTCAATAAACTTATTTATTGAAATATTCTTTTTCTTGATAATATCCTTCAATGAATCTATCTTTTTTTCTGCTTCTGCACTATCAAGTATTAAAGTAGCAATTTGTTGGTATTGTTGATCTCTTGTTCTATCGCTACTTTTTTGTAAAAAATATTGTATAACTGGAATAACAAAAGCTAAAACTAAACTCAATACACCTAATGTTGGATAATAAAATAATAAAACTAATCCTAATAAAAATATAAAAACGCTGATGATATAACTAATTTTCACCCCCATAATAGTTAATTAATCTCTTAATTTATATATTTTTGCTACCCAATACCTTTAAATAATATCTTAAATTCTTGATGTTTGGTGATTTTGCATGAACTTCAACAAAATAGGAATTATAGGCTCTGGTACTGTTGGACAGACACTTGCTTCTGGTTTTTTGAAATCAGGATATGAAGTGAAGATTGGAACAAGGGACAAAAGCAAACTCAATGAATGGGTTGGGAAAGCTGGCGACAAAGCTTCTGTTGGCTCATTGCAGGAAACAGCGGAATTTGCTGAGTTAATTGTATTATGCACTAAAGGAACAGCTTATGAGGAAGCAATCAGTCTAGCTGGAAAAAACAATTTTGAAAACAAGATTGTGATTGACGTTACTAATCCACTATTGTTTGAAGAAAAAGGTCCGAAGCTAGGAATCGGCTATCCAGACTCTTTTGGAGCAAATATCCAGAAACTATTGCCAAGCTCAAAAGTTGTTAAGGCATTCAACACAGTTCCTGCGCATTACATGTGCAATCCAAAGCTGGAAGAAGGCACTCCTGATTTATTTATTGCAGGAAACGATATAAATGCAAAAAAAGCTGTGACAGAAATTGCAAGCAAATGGGGATGGACATCTGTAATCGACATAGGCGATATCGAGCAATCTTATCTTTTGGAAGCTCTTGCAATGATCTGGATAAGTTATGGCGTCAAAAACAATTACTGGATGCATGCATGGAAATTGCTGAAGAAATAAAGAAATTTATTTATATAGAATCTAAAATCAAAGAAAAAATGAAACCAGGCGATAAAGTAAAAGTCCATTACAAAGGAACATTAAATGACGGCACTGTTTTTGATAGTTCTGATGGCAGAGAGCCATTGGAGTTCACAATAGGTGAAAATCAGGTTATTGCCGGATTTGAAAATGGAGTTAAAGATATGAAACTAAACCAGGAAAAAACAATCAAGATAACACCATCAGACGCTTACGGTGAAGAAAATCAGCAATTAATTGTCAGTATTCCAAGAGATAAATTCCCTCCGGAAATAGAAGTTGATGGCAGATTAATCTTAAAAGGCCCTCAAGGGCAAAATATCCCGGCTGTTGTTAAAGAAGTCAAAGATGATGTTGTTGTGATTGACTTAAATCATCCATTGGCAGGAAAGGAACTGACATTCAAAGTGAAAGTTGTTGGGATAAATTAATCTAAAGATTTTTAAATGAACTTTTTTATCCATTTCTTTATGCCCTCGTAGCTCAGTAGGTAGAGCACGTGACTGTTATCGGTTGACTGACATCACGGGGTCATGAGTTCGAGCCTCATCGAGGGCGTTTGGGCCTGTAGTTCAGTCTGGTTAGAATGCTCGACTGATAACCAGATTGTTGGATATCGAGTGAAATCCCAAAAAGGTTCTCGAAGTCCTCAGTTCAAATCTGAGCAGGCCCATATTTCTTTTCAAATATAAATTTATTTAGATAAAAATATTACAATTTATTTATTTTTGAAATATTATTTTTCAAAAAAATTGTTTTACTACCACAAAGTTTAAATATAAGTTAGTATTTTAAAATAGCAACAGTTTTTAATATTGTTAAAAGATGTAATAAAGGAGGGTGTATAATGAATTTCAAAACAAAATCTTTTATAGTTTTGTTGATAATTTCTGTTTTCTTGTTGAGCAGTTGCGAAGTTTATCAGACATTGTATGGAACTAAACGGCCTGCACCACCAACTGTTGAAGAGCCTAAAGGTAAAGTTATCAGAGTGGAAGGCGAGCAAGGCAAAGATCCACAAATTCTTGTAAAAGAAGTTTATGCTGCAGCAACGCCAACAGAGCATGATCCATTCAAGATTGGAGAAAATCCTCTTGGTCCATTCGACAAAGGAGCGTCGCTTGGCTTTACGCTAGGTCAATGGTTAGCTGCAACTGGTGAAGGAACTTATAGTGTTGACAGGGGCAATGCTGTTATGAATTTCTCATTTAAGAATTTAGTTCCTGATGGCGTTTATACTGTGTGGTGCTCTCGAGTTACATACCCTCCAAACTTTAAAGTTGTTGATGCGCCATGTGGAGTTGCTAATGGCTCTGAAAATTCTTTTGTCGCAGACTCTGATGGAAATGGTGAATTTTTATTAAAGCTTAAGCAGCTTGAGGAAAGCACAAATGAAACTGTTTCCCTTATTGCTTTAGCATATCACAGTAACGGCAAAACATATGGAGATTTGCCAGGCGACTTTGGATTGAACAGTCATGTGCAGATATTTTTCATATTGCCCCAGCCTACAACTTTTGCAAGAGCATTCCAAGTTCCTGTAAAATTTGTCAATCATATTGACGCAGGATTGCCTGAGCAAGACGTTTTCATAGAGAAAGAAGAGGAGGTAATGGAAAAGCCTGAAGAAGTAGTTGAAGAGATACCTCCCGTTACTGGAGAGGTTACTGAGGAAGAAGTTATGGAGAAACCAGAAGAAGTAGTTGAAGAAATTCCTGAAGAGATTGTTGAAGAAATGCCTGAAGAAGTATCTGGAGAAAAGCCTATTGTTATAGTAGTACAAGAAAATGAGCTTGTTAGCTTAGTTCCAAAAGCTGAAGATCCTGACAAAGACACATCATTAGTTTTCACATTCACATCACCTTTAGATGAAAATGGGGAATGGCAAACAACTTACGGTGATTCTGGTGAATATACTATTACTGTTACAGCTTCTGATGGTGAGTTAACAACAACAAAAGAAGTTCTAATAATTGTGAACAAAAAAGAAGAATCACCTACAATTGACAGCGCAAAGCCAATTGAAACTGGTTTAATAATTGATGAAACGCAAGCCATTGACTTTAGTGTTGTTGCAAGCGACTTGAATAAAGATTCTTTATCATATGCCTGGAAGCTTGATGGTGTAGATGCAGGCAGCAAAAGCACATATTCATATGAAACAACTTATGACGATGCAGGCACACACACTGTTAAAGTTGAAGTGTCAGATGGCATTTCAAGCACAAGCAAAATTTGGTCTGTAAATGTCCAAAATGTAAATAGAAAGCCAGTCTTGGAAAAGGTAAATGATATAACAGCCAAAGAAACTGATAAAATCACGATAACAGCATTAGCAACAGACGATGACAAAGATTCTATAACTTACTCTATCAGCGACAAGAGTTTTACCCAAGAGGACAATGTATTCACATGGCAAACTGATTACAACAGCGCAGGTTCTTATGAGGTTACTGTGAGTGCAAGCGATGGAAAAGACTTTACAGAGCAAACCTTTGCAGTTACTGTTGAAAATGTTAATAGAGCACCTATCATAACAGACATAACACTCAAATAAAAAAAAAGAATTTAGTTCCACAGAAACAAAAGTTTCTGTATGATTTTTCTATTTAGGGATTTAATCGAAAGTTTTATAAATAAGGTATATCACTATGCAGTAACAAAAACTTTTTGGGTGCTAAATGAATAAAAGCATATTATTAGTTGGTATATTTTTACTTTTCCCTTATATTGTGTATTCTATTACTACACTTACTGTACAGGAAACAGAGGTGGTAAGATTGCAGCTAAATGTCACAGATCCTGATGCTGCTGATAAGCTTACAATAACTTATAGCCCTCCACTTAATGAAAATGGAGAATGGCAAACTGATTATGGCGATGCAGGCGAATACCAAGCCATAGTAACTGTTTCTGACGGCACAACAAGCGTTTCACAGGATGTACTGATAGTTGTTAAAAAGAAAGAAGCGCCTCCTACAATCTGGTCATTTAGCCCACAAGAGGATATACTAAGCGTTGATGAAGGATCTTCAATTGATTTTACAATTTTAGCTGGGGATCTAAACGATGATGAACTAAGCTATTTGTGGTTTTTAGACAATAAGGAAGTCTATTCTGGTCAAGAATTTAGCTATAACGCAGACTATGAAGATGCTGGAAGCCATAAAATTTCTGTTGTTATTTCAGATATGGCAAGCAGCGTAATGCGTGAATGGAAAATCAATGTAGCTAATGTTGAAGTTGAAAGTTTGCTTGAGCAAATTAAAGACGTTACTGTAAATGAAGATGAAATTGTAAGGCTAGAGCTTCCAGATTTTGAAAAATATGGATTAACTTATTCAATATCAGAGCCTTTAGGTAATGACAATGAATGGAAGACTAGCTATGAGGATGCTGGCTCCTATGACATTAAAGTTCATGTAGAAGGAAAAGGATTTAGCAAAGATAAGATTGTAAAGGTTGTTGTTAATTCTATTGATATACCTCCTGTTTTTGAGAATGTAGGCAACAGAGTAGTTAATGAGAATGAAGAAATAAAAATAACATTAACAGCAAACGACCCTGATGCAGATAATATAACCTATTCAGCAGATAATTTGCCACAAGATGCAAATCTTGAAGATAATATTTTTACATGGAAGCCAAGCTATGACACAGTTAAAAAAGAAGATTTTGTTGATTGGGTGTTAGATAAATTCAGAATATTAAGTAAGAGCTTTTACATTCAATTCTCTGCTTCTTCAAAAGACAAGAACATAGTTCAAAATGTTATTATCACAGTTAAAGATGTTAACAAAGCTCCTTTTTTGGAAGACATTGAACCAATAACAATAAATGAAGGAGAAACATTAAAAATTGTTCCCAATGCATATGACTCAGATAATGATAAAGTAAGCTTAAGCTATTCTGGTTTTATTAACTACAACACTTTTAAATCAGGCTATGACGATGCTGGAACATACTATGTCAAAGTAACTGCAAGCGATGGTTTATTAGAAACTTCAAAGTTTGTACAAATAAATATCGAGCAAACCAATAGACAACCAATCTTTAGCAAAATACCAGATATAAAAGCCAACGAAGGCGACAACATTGCGATTTTGCTTAATACCCAAGATCCAGATGGCGATGAAATAAATTACTTTATGGACAATCCTCCAGAAGGGGCTTATATAAAAGGCAATGCTTTTTTCTGGACATCTGATTTTAACACTGTAAGCAAAGATCAAACAAAAATATTTAATTTGGTATTTGTAGCGAGCGATAGCAAATCTGAAACAAGGCAGATAGCAAAAGTAGAGATAAAAGATAAAAACAGAGCACCAAAAATAATTGATGCATCTAAAAATATAATTGCAAAAGTAAATGAGCCTGTGCTGATGTTTGTCAAAGCAACTGACGAGGACAATGATGAGTTGACTTACACATGGGACTTTGGCATTTTGGAAAAATACAAAGCAACTTCTACACACCAAAGGACATTCACAAGCACAGGGACAAAAGTTGTCAAAGTGACTGTAAGCGATGGCATTAATGAAATAGAGCAGATAATAAATGTCAATGTGGTTTAAAATGGTTAATAAAACAACAAAATCCCAAATTCCACTTGAAGATAGAACTTTAATT
>CAZUWB010000011.1:0-6618 GCA_964623945.1 uncultured Methanosarcinales archaeon
GCAATTGCCGGAGTCAAAAACTTGATTTGCGATTTCATTGAGGAAATAATGTCAGCCATTAAATCTTTTAGCCTTTCATTGACTTTGTGTATTTCTTTTATGTATCTCGCAACATTTGTTAAAGCTTGAGCAGCAATTAAAGGCCCTTTTTTTATTGCTTGAGTCAAAACTTTCATCGAGCTTTCAATCAAATTGCTTGGAAAATAAACTAAAGCGCCATGCATAGGATCAAATATTGCTTTTTCAATGCCCATTCCAAGCCTTCTTATATTTTGGCTTACTAGATTGAAGAAGCTTCCTGAAACAGTTCCTTCCATAACACTAGCAACTTTTCCAACTGCAATTTCAACAGGTAAGTTGTCTCCTAGCCTATTGCCGAGCTGAAACAAAGCGCTTGCAAACTCAAGCTCAAGCTGCTTCGCTTTTTCCCTTATCTTGATTACATTCTTGGACTTAAGCCTGTAATATAAGCCAATTGAAATTCCAAAAGCCAGGGGTATGAACAAACTAACAAGCGATGCTCCTAATCCATAAGGCCCTATTTCCTGATTTGTTGTAGCGCTTGTCCTGTACTCCAAAAAGCAGTATCTTTGCTGGCAAGAAGTTGTTAAATCTTCTTCTCCATACCCAAAATCAGCAACGCCAATTGCATGCAATATCAACGGGCTTAAGCCGATAAAAAATAATATAACCCCTACAAACACGCTTATAATCATTGGAGTCATTTGGAATTCCTTATTGCCAATTTTTATCAGTATGTTTCTATATTTTTTAAGCTCTGGATTTTCTTCTGCAATATCAGTATCACCATATCCAGTCGGCCTTCTTGAAAGAATATTTTTCCCAAGGTAATAAACAACAACTGTTAGCAGCACATTGTAAATAACAGCAAGGTGATACCACGCTACATTTTCCATAAAGCTTACAACTAAAGGAAGAATCACCAATCCTAGAATTGGGAGTATAATACCAAGCATGTGCAGCATTGTAATCGGGTTTTGCAAATTATGGGCGTAATGCAGCATTTTTTCATAGGTTTCATCAAGTATCACATCTAATGACTTGTCAAGCACTGTTAATCTTCTGTACTCGTCTCCTTCATACAAAGAACCCTCAATTAAATGAAATGCCTCTATAAACTCAAGATTCCATTTCTTCCATGTTTCAAGATACATATCAAGAGATTCTTTTACAGAAGAATATTTCTCAGTTTCAACATCCCAAAGCACTTTTTTTAAGTCCAAAGACAACGGAGGAGCAAGATGCTGGCTTGCAAACTCAATTGCTTTTTCAAGATTTGAAGTGTGCCTCATGTAAGTAACAGTATAGAAGATGCACAAAACCATTTGATTGCTTGCCTTAAGGCGCCAGTTGTTGGCAATGAATTCCGGCATTTTTCCAAGAGGCCTAATCATTGATATTGCGCCAATCAAAAAGAACAAGACAAAGAATGTTGACTGGAAAATCAAGAATGCAAGCAAAGAGCCAAATACAGCAGCCACTAATGGAATCAAAAATGAAAATGAAACTGCGCCTGAAGGAGTAATGTTAAGATGTGTTATGTCAATTGCTTCTTGAATATCAACTGCTTTTTTTGCATCAGGCTTTATTCTCAAAATCTTCTCGCTTAAATTGCATAATTTTTCATACAAAGTTAATTGCTTGGGCAAAAATTCCGCTTTGAACTCTTGGTATTCTTTTGTTGTTGGTTTTATGGGATGCTCTTCAAGTTTAGCGCCTAGTTCCTTCTCTAAATGCTTCTTGTAGATTTCCATTAAAGTCAGCAATTTTTGCTTATCTATTTCAGATGGCATTCTTTAGAATAAATCCTATCACCTCTTTTTTTGATTATTAATTAATTTCCAATTTTTATTTTTTAGTTTTTTTCCAATATTTTTCGTTTATGTTTTTAGTTGATGTCAGAAATCAGTGAGATGCGAGTGAGCATCTTTCTTTGCGAACTCGCTCACAACTGTCCGATTTCTGAGCATTCCCAAAAATCTATGGATTTTTGATAATGTGAAATTAATGTTTTATTGAATGTTTTTCGTCTTTCACAACGCATTAAACTTTTTTGCCATTAAATTTTAAATTATTTTCTTCCCATTGTGTTTTCAAACGAAACTTTTATATATTCTATTACATAATAATTGGTTATGGAAACGGTATTAATCAAACCAATTAGGAAGTCTATAGCAAGGATTTTAATAGACAAATTAATGTTTAAATCCCATTCCGAAGCTTTAAAGGTTTTTGATGGCATGACTCCCACTGAATACTTCAGGAAATTAAGAGACACCAGGGCTAAACAAAAAACTCTTTAATGTCTCATATCCAATTGAACGAAAAATATTTATATCCTTCCTTGCTTTTGGTGTTATATGAAAAATCCTAAAAATATGACAACTAAAGAATTGATAGAGCTTGCAGATGAAATTAAGAGGGGGATGACTACCGAGTGGATTAAGAGGCGCAAAGCCATAAAGCGAGAGCTTAAACCTCTTCTGGTCCGACAATCTTGATATCTTTAAGTCCATTTTTTACCAAAGATTTATTTATTTCTTTTTCTTTATTCCTCAAATGTTTTCTGTTAAAAGTTACTAAGCAATCAAGTTCAAATATTGAAGTCACTAGAACAATAAATGCGTCTTCTTCTTTTATGTTATGAGAGTGTAGCTCTAATAATATTTTCACATCATCTATACTTAGTTCATCAATTTTGTCATCTACATCTTCGTTTGTGAGTACCTTAGTACTGTTTTTTATGTAGAAATCTTCAATCTGCTCTTTGAGGAGGATATGCTTCCACTTCACCAAATGTTCTAAAAGATAAAAAGGAGTAACCAACTCAAACTCTTTTTTTTCTATTTTTGAAACTAACTTCCTTCCAATATCTCCGTTTTTGCTCTTGTCCCATTTAGCTACGGTAATAACATCTAAATCAACGAGTATCTTCTTTTTTTGTTTCATCTTACAGCTTGCTATGAAAGTCCATTTTCTTTACGTGTCTTTTAAGCCACTCGTTCCAGTCAAAAAATATTCTTTTTGAATCTAAGGTTCCAATTTCTTCCCTTATTCTTTCAGATATTTTGTGGAATTGGTCATTGCTTTGTATCACAAAATCCGCTTCAAGAAGCCCTGGTATTTTATTTTTCTCTGCAAACTCGACAAGAGTTCCTTTTATCTTAGCCCTTAAAGTTATGTTGTCCCAAACAGCATCCCAGTCGCCAGCCCATTCTTTTACAGTGCCTGCAATCGCTTTTAGAATTTCTGAGTCGCCATTAATCAAGTCCTCGCTAGTTTCCAACTCGTCTTTTCTCGAATCATACTTCATTAAGTCAACAAAACCTTTCTCAACTAAGGGATCTTGCTCCCAGTGCTTTCTAACCTCTGTTATTTGGGTTACTCTTCTCCATCTATGCAAACCATCTGCGCTTCTAATTGGGTTTGTTACAACTACAATATCTGTTGCCTTAAAGCTTGTTCTTGGAACTTGCAAGTCATTAACAACCCTGTCAAAAACTCCATATGGTGAGTCGCCGTGAATTGTTCCTGCAACAACGTTTGCTAGTGCACCTACTCTCATTGCTTCGTATAAAGCTAATGCTTCTTTGCTTCTTATCTCTCCAATGATTAAGGCAGAATCACCCATTCTTAATGTTGTTCTTATGCCTTCATCTGCAGGCACTTCACTTGTTCCTTTTGTCAAGGCAGCAGCCACTTTCATTGACTGAATATTGTAGCCAAGCTTTCTTAACGCGCTAGTTGGCAGCTCCAAAGTATCTTCTATTGTGATAACACGGTATTTCCTCATCAACTCAACCAATACCGCGCCCAATAAGCTGGTTTTTCCTGCACTTCTCGTGCCAGCTAATAAGAGTGACCTTGAGCCGTCAATCAAAAAGCTTAGAATTCCTGCTGCCAATGGATTAAGCATTTTGTTTTGTATAAATAAAGGCAATGTCCATGGCTTGTCACGATGCCTTCTGAAAGCAAATGCCAATCCACTTGGATTTAAAGGAGGAGATATAACTGCTATTCTTGCATTTGCTCCTGGAATGGTTAGCTCTGTGTCAAGAATTGGATTAGCTTCGTCTAAAGGTCTGCCGGATATCAATCTTAATTTTGAAGCCCATGACTCAGCTTCAGAAGTTGTTGCCACAATATTTGTTTTGCAATCAGCATAGTCTTGGTGCACTATAAACATTGGTGTTTCTCCCATTGGAGAGTTTATTGTAATATCTTGGACTTTTTCATCCTGCAAAAGCACTTCTATCAGCCCAAATCCTACAGTGTATCTTACCAAAATTTTTGTCAGCTGGTCTATATCGTCTGGTGACAACCTTAAATTTCGGTAATTTACAAGCTCTTCAATCAAATCAGAGCCTATGTTGTAGAAAACTTGCCGCATTCTTTCTGGATCGATAAATTCTTGCCTTGTTGGCTTGTGCTCTGACATTATCTTTCTCGCTGTATCAAGAATTTCGTATTTCTCTTCGCTTAGCTTGAACTCCGGAGGCACAAGATGATATAAGTATTGAACATTGTCAGGCAATTCAAAGATTGTAACTTCTGTGTCCTTATCAATCTCGTAACTATCAATTTCTTCTGATTCAGGAGGAAAACTTGCCATAAGTTTTGTAAACATAAAATCCGGCCTTATGTCAGGCGAGAACACTCTTCTGTAAACAGATCTGTCATTAAGCTTGTAGCCTGCCAGATATTGCTTTACCGCTTCTATCATCTTTGTTTTTTCCATTAAGTCTAATAAATATTGTAAAAATGCAATATATTTTCTAGAACATCTCATATAATTTTGATCAACTGACCTGTCAATCCTGATTCTTTCGTCTCTAACTACTCTTTTTAATTCGACATAAGCCCCTATGGGGTCCCTTTTTAGCAAATCAGTGATAATATTTTGAGTGTTCGCATACCATTGACCAGCCCATCTTGTGCATTTTTGATCTTCTAAAAGAGCACTATATCCAAATATGTCTCTTCTTTTTGTCAGCTGAGAATAAAGCTTTGCAATTTCCTGCATCACTAAAGTTTGATCATAATCGTACTCAAAATTCCTCTTTTGCATGTAAACAATTTTTGTGACATTTCCAACTTCTGCAAGAATATCAACGGTTCTGGACATGCACACAGGATCATCTTCTAAAGAAGGTATATGTGGATATTGCTCTAAATCAATCATAAGAATTATATCTTCCCCTTCCCTCAGCACATCGTAAGTGAAAGGTTTTTTTGTCTCTCCAAACAAAGCCATTATTTCTTCACCTCTTTTTTAATTAATTTTATTTTCATTATTATTTTTGTTATGTTTTTATTGACGTGAATTTAATATTTTGTTGAATGTATTTTAACTTTCTCAGCGCAATTAACTTGTTTGCCATTAAATTTTATATTTTTTTAAAAATATTTTATTGGATTTTTAGTCAATGTATTTTCGTTTAATGTTCAATCGTTATTGATTTTTTATATTGGATTATTTATTTTTGTTTGACTTCAGCATTTCTAAAGCAACCTCTATCAAATGTGATTTATTCCTGTATTTTTTATTATCATTGACTTCTTTTTCAATCCAATTGATTAATTCCTTATCAATTGTCGCGCTAATGGGCTTTTTCATTATATTATAAAATATATTTTATAATATTTTCTATAGTTTATATTATAATCTAATATATCTATATTTAAAGATTGTGGTTTAGCTTAGGTAAGCTTTATATTTATGGATATATTTTTGCAATAAATGCCAAAAATCAAAATCTGCGCTGTGCAATTTAAAGTAACTCCGAATTTTAACAAGAATATCAATAGTGTAGAGCAATTCTTCAAAAAAGCAAATAAAAATAATTGTGATATTATATGTTTTCCAGAGATATTTCTTACAGGGCCATTAAAAAGGGAAGATTACAAAGAAAAAGTTGTAATTGAATCAAAAAAATTATTTTCTGGAATATCTAAGAATTATGGCATTTATTCTGTAATGGGTTCGATAATAGAAAAAATAGATAAAAATCTTTACAACATAAGCTATTTATTTGACGATAAAGGAATTATTATTGGAAACTACAAAAAAAATCACTTAGTGCAAAAATCAGAGGCTAAATATTTAAAACCAGGAAAAAATATTGAAGTTTTTAAAACAAAAATCGGCAATATCGGCATTCAGATATGTAGAGACTTATTATATCCAGAAATCACTAGGAAATTGATGCTGAAAAATGCAGAAATTGTTTTCTGCCCTTCTTATTGGAGCGCAGAGTCCTCTTCGTATGATTGGATTTACAACAATAAATATTTTAAAAACAAAATACCAAAAGAAGTTGATGCTCTTGTCTCTAGTAGAGCTATTGAAAGTGAAACAGTATTTGTTTATGTCAATGCTGCAGGTAATTTTGATGCCCATAATATTCAAGACAAATTACTAGGAAGAACCCAGATTGCTTTGCCGTTTTACGGCGCAACAGACATGCTAAGCCACAACAAGGAAGGCGTTATAATTAAAGAAATTGATTTGAGCATTGTGAAAGATGCAAAAAAAGTTTACAAGATTGAGAAAGATTTAAAGAATTACTACAACAAATAACAAAGTTTAAATAAAAT
>CAZUWB010000011.1:6718-13396 GCA_964623945.1 uncultured Methanosarcinales archaeon
CTCCGCAGCAGGAAGCGCCTGATTTCAGCGGTGTAACAACAGATATGAATACATTAAGCAGGCGCCTAAGGCTTTTGGAAGAGGGCTTCACAAATTTAAGGAGATTCTTTCAGGTCATGGAAGAAAATATTATATCAAAGAACAAGCATTATTCAGCTGAAATAAAAACATTAGCTTCCGATATCAGTGAAATCAGGAAGGAAATCCAGGAATTGAAGGATAAATTAATTCTTGTCATAAGGGAATTGCAGAGCGTTGCCAGAAAAGAAGAAGTCAAGGTGCTCGAGAAATATATCAGCATGTGGAATCCAATCAAGTTTGTAAGCCAGAATGAGATTGAGCAGATAATAAATGAAGTTCTTGACAAAAGAAGCAATAGAAAGGTTTAAATATGTTTATAGAAAGTACAACCTCAAAAGAGAGGTGTACTGATGGCTTTCTTTAAGTTGAGTAAGAAGAAAAAAGAAGAACCTTTAGATTTATCAATGCCAAATCCTGAAATGCAAGCCCCAGCTCAAAACTCGCCTGTTGAGCAAGTTCTTATGATGAAGCAGCAAGGCTACACTAACAACCAAATTGTTCAAACGCTGCAAAGCCAAGGCTACAACACTTCTCAAATATTTGATGCTATAAACCAGGCTGGCTTGAGCGGTAGTTTTGAAGAAGCAGTTGAGCAGCCAGAAACCGGCATGCCGGATTATGGGCAGAGCTATCAGCAACCTTACCAAGAGCAATCTTACCAAAGTTTTCAGCCGCCACGGGAAATTCAGCCTCCAGCTTCTATAGATGAAGAAAGAATACAGGAAGTGGCAGAAGCAATTATTGACGAAAAATGGGAAGAGCTTGCAAAGGACATAAAAAAAGTCATTGAGTGGAAGGAAAAAAGCGAAGACAGAATAGCAAAATTAGAGCAGCAAATAATTGATATAAGGCTGAGCATAGATTCTTTGACCAAGAGCATTATGAGCAGGATTTCATCCTATGATCAAAATATTACAGAAGTTGGAACAGAAATAAAGGCTATGGAAAAAGTTTTCCAGAAAGTGCTGCCAAACCTTACTGAAAGTGTAAACAAGCTTGACAGAATGACTAAGAGTTACAAGGAACCTTAGAAAATTATTTCTTAAGGCCCCTTAGAAGCAAGCAAAGCAATAGTAAAAATTGCTATTGCAAATATTAAAACCATGCCTAAAAACGTTGGATGAAAAATTAAGTTTACTGTTTTTGAAAGATCTTTCTGTGTTTCTGATGGAACATCAACTTGCTCTCTGATTTTTACTGCAGCGCCGATAACTATTATGAGTATAATAAAAACTAAGAATACACCTCTTAAAGCAGGAAATGACTCAAGATTGCCGCCAAGCATCTGCGACGCAACAGATATCAGAACTACAAATAAAAAAATAACTGCAATAAACGGGGCAATGCCTGCTACAACGCTTGTCGCTACAGGAGATATCAACACAAATATAGCCAATAACAAGCCGATAAGCGCATGAACAAATTTATTTTCCCCTAAAACTTTCACCCACAGCAATATTGCATACACAACTATCCAAACAAAGAGAAAAACAAAAATGCTTGAAAAATGCTGCAAGCCTGTTACATCTAAGAACGTTGCCATCTTGTCAAAATAGATTATTTAGTTATTTCTTACCAAAAAGCTTGCTGAAATCCATGCCTAGACGATTCATTACACTTCTATCTTCTTTGTCTTTAGATTCATGAGTAACCCATGCTATGATAATTCCAAATACAATCAGCATAATCATTATAGCAATCCCATCTGTCCCAAAAAATTGTTCTAAAGTATTTCCAAAAGCGCCAGACCACCATCCAGCTGCTCCGCCGAAAATTAATAAGATAACTAAAAATGAAATAAAGGCTATCCAGCCTGGCATTGAAACTCCTAAAAATACATGCTCCTGGCCAAATACTCCTATCATAATCAGCAAGAAAACAACTGCAACAAGCACAATTGAGACTTGCGGCAATGCATTATTAATTATTATTACAGGGTCTGCATTTGCAGGAAACCTACCAGTTACATGGGGTATAACAACAAGCAAAGCGACAACAATTCCAACAATAACATTAAGATTTTTCTTTTCTTCACCCAGAATCCTAGTTTTTTGTAAAATTGCATAGATAATAACAAAGATTAATAGAAATGGAAGCATAACATCTGTAAGACCCCACCTGTCTAACGCCCTAATAAAACCTTCAAGTCTAAATGCTTCTGAAACCATTTTTGCACCTCTTTGAGCTAAATTTTATTTATTTTAGTATTAGTATATAAATTTTATGAATATTTTGACTTTAGGAACTAAAGTCAAAGCTATGAACATTAGTGAGTAGGTTTAGATTCTTTTGAAGGCTCTTTAGTAGCATAAATGATAAAAAACACTATTAATCCCAGCAAAATAATAGCGCCTGCCAGTTCATCTCCTCCGGAGCCTGTGAAATCTCCTAATCGCTCAAGCCAGCTTCTTCCATCGCTTGTCTTTATTGCATCAAGGAAAATGCCAACTATTGCTAAAAATACTATAATCATAAAAACTACTTTCCAGCCGCCTTCAAGGTACATCGGTTCACCTTCTTTGTGGAAAGTGCCTATTAGCAGCAAAAATAAAACTGCAAGGAACAATACAATGACGGCATTTGCTGAGACTGTTGTTATGATTTCAACTAATTGCGAGGAAGCAACAACCAAAAATGCAATGACAAAAGAAGCGATTGCATTAAGGTTCTTTTTTGTGTATTTCTTGCCTTCAATCTCATCTGTCCCTAGCACTTTAGTCTTTTCAAATATCGCAAAAACAATAGTGAAAACAAGCAGAAACGGCAAAACAACATCAAACAAGCCAATTTTGTCAAAGAACTGTATAACTTCCCTGAAAGGCGTGACTGTAGCTTCAACCATGAAGTTTCAAGGCTAAAAGATGTATTTAAATGTTTCGGAAAATCGGTATTGGTAAATCTTTGACTGGTGAGTGACGGCTGGTAAGGAACGGCTGAAAGTTAAATTAATGTTTTCTCAAAATCTTCAAAAAATTCATTTTCTTTAATATTAACAAAAGTCATTAAATCTTCAACTTCTTTTATTATCTTATCAAATCTATCAACAACTCCTTCTTTTTCCTTCAAAATTGCAATCTTTTTAAGCTGGGATGGATTAATATTACTTCCAGTAGAGCCAGTTTTGTAATATAAAGTTTGTAATTGCCCAAATGCTGAATTTACATAATAAACCACATATTTTGGATTATCTTTAACCCTAAACCTTAATATATAAGAGCCAAAAGTGGCTTTTTTGTTTCCATTAAACGAAGCACAAACACCTACATTTCTGCTTCTTGATATAATTAAATCTCCTTCTTTTAGGAGTTTATCTTTAGGGCAATCATTAAGGTAACGTATTCCATCAAAATTTATTTTTCCAAATTCATTAAGATTTTCTATATTTATAAAAGGTATTTTTCCTTTTTCTTTTCCATAGTCATTTATACCATATTCAAAATCCTGTTCTAATATACCATCCATTAAGAAGTGCTGGTGGCTTTTGATAAAACAGATTCCCTTTTTAATTTCTGGATTGTTAGCTATAAAATCTATTCTGTTTTCCAGTTCTTCTGGAAAAGTTGAATAAAAATTTAAATCATTTATTTTAATCATCTCAACATTTCCAAATTTTTTATTTTCTTTTAAGAAATCAGATTTTTTGTTTTTCAATTCTGTTCTCTTTAATTTTAATTCATTTTCCTTATCTTCAATTCTCTTTAATATTTTTAATTGTTCATCTAGTTTAGGCAATGGAATTAATATTTTTTTAAATTCTTCAATAGGTATTCTTGACCTACTTGGCGTTAAGCCAGAAATCTTATACATCTGCTTTTTTGAATACCCTATTTTCAAAAAAAGAGCCAAAAATTTCGGATGAACATATTGATTATGTTCTTTATCATATTTGCTAAACATAGAGTATAACTCTGATGAACCAATAAGTTTATTTTTTGTCTTATTTTCTGGAATAATAGCGACCCTATTCTTTCGTGGATTCAATCTTGATATTACCACGTCTCCAGATTCTATCAAAATCTTTTGGCTCAAAATTTTTGCACCTATGACCTCTTTAGGTTTTACATAAATATTTCTCATTGAAATATCTAAAACACCTATTAAATTAAATTTTTCAAGTGGATATTTATTCGGTTCAATTTTATCCTCTCGGAAATTTAATATACTCCCTAAAGAGTGTGTATCATATTTTGCAGATGGCAAATTGATAGTCAAATTATTCTTAAAATCCAGTTTTTCAATTTCATCTTCAAAAAACTTGAAGTAAATAGAAGTAGTGTCATTCTTCATCAAACCACCCACTTTTAAAATTCAAACTTTCAAATTTTTTTCTGTCAAGTTGATTGCCACGATAAGATTGTATTACTTTTTGTTTAAACTCAAAATATTTGTTAATAATATCCTTTTGTTTCTGGTTTGTTAAATGATTTTCACAAGCCCTATTTTTTGTATCACGCCCAACTTTTGAAGCATGAGCATAGAATATCGGCTCTTGTTGTTTCGCTTCTAAATCCTGCCTTTTTATCAGGTAAATTATAGAGGTTTTTGCAGGTGTTTTTGAGACTGGAACAAAAGTATCTTGTGTAAGAGAAATTATAGCTTTTATGTAAAAATGCCTTTTAATAAAATCTCTAACGTCTTGGTATTCATCAGTATTTAATACACCCTCATCCATAACAGTTATAAATTTTCCACCTCTCCATTCAGGCAATTCATCTTTATCTCTTTCTGTTTTAAGGTAATAATAACAAGAATTAATGAACAAAGCCCCCCCTTTCATTTGGTTGCCAGTAGATTCAAATTCTTCTCTGTTATTCTCTTTATCAGATTCTAATTTAATTATCTCTTTCTCAATTTCTTTTTTCAATTCCTCATCTGTTGCTTTTTGAAATCTTGATTTTAATCTGTCTATCTTTTCTTGTGTCAAGCTTTTTTTTGGTATAACTGACATTCTTTTTGTTCTGAAATCTTCATTATAAGAAGGCAATCTATAACTTAAATCTCCTAAAGGTGGATTTGTCAAAATCACATCTATCTTACCATCAAATTCTTCCAAACGCAAACCGTCTTTAGGAAAAATATTGGTTTTTCCGTCGCCATGAATATACATATTCATTTTTGCCAGTTTAGAAACAGTTGGGTCGTCATCAGCACCAAAAAGTTGATTATGCTTTATGTGGTCTATCAAATCAGTTTCATTTCTTTTTCCTTCTACTTTCTTAATCATATCATCCATAGAATAAGTCAAAAATCTTCCCGTTCCACAAGCTGGGTCTAAAATAACATCATTCTCATTAAGTTCCGCCAATTTAACCATAAATCTTACTACATTTTCTGGCGTAAAAAATTGTCCTGCTTTAACATCTTTTCCTGATAGTTGTCCCAAAACTTCATACGCTGCACCCAACCCATCAATTTTGGTTGTATAAAAATGATATTCTTCAAAAGATTTAATAAAATGTTCAACAACAAAATTATCTTCTAACCTTTCTGATAAAATGTCGGAATTTGTAAATAATTTTTTTAGTTTTTTATCTTGTTTTATGCCATTAAATAATTTATGCACTGCCCTTTTTTTATCATCTATTGCATCTTGATATTCCCTAAAACCTTCCAATGTAAATCTATTATTGCCCCTCCCTTCACTTTGCCTTTTTTCTTCATAAAGTTTTATGAATACTAAATAAATAACATTCATAATTGCTTGATTAGTCAAAGCAATCCTATATTCTCGTAATCTGTTTTCCAGAGTTTTGAATCCCGTTATTAACTCTTTGACAATCCTTTCATGTTTATTTTCTTCAACTTCTTTTATTTCTTCTATCAGTTCTTCATCTTCAGGGAAAAGTTTTTCAACGAAATGCTTTAATACTGACTGGTCATCAACAAATTCTTTATGATACTTAAACAATCCAATTATATCCTCTTTTTTGTAGAAATCTTTTGTTGTTTCAATTAACTTGTTAATAAAAATTTCAAAGGTAGAAAAACATATTGGGATTATTTTCATGTCATCTTTATCACGAAAAATAAAGTTTGAATCTCTGATAGAATTAAAAGTTCGGTAATAAGTTTCTGGAGAAATAAACCACATAAAGCATTTTTTTAATGAGTATTTTTTCTTTGTGTTTAATAGGTGGTCTTTTATTGATTGATATTCCCTATCTTGTGAGGATTTTTTGGTTTTTGTAACTTCTATGTTTATGTGTATTTGATTATACCACATCTCAATATCGGGTTTTCCACCCAAAGCATGGGATTCTTCTGTGCCATTATGCCTAACTTCAAAACCTCGTTTTTCAAATGCTCTTTTGAGGTCTTTTGTTATTTCCTGCTCTAATTCCATATAGGCGTCAAATTCGTCGTATTTACTCATAAGTTAATAAAGATATTAGAACTACTATTTAGATTTTTTGTTCCCACTTGGGAATTGTCAATCCTTTTTCTTTTTTGGCTTATTCCAATAAGGGCTTTTACAAGAAGGACAGATTATAGGGATTTCTTCTTTATTTCTGGGTATCCATTCATGTCCGCATCTCTCACATTTATATCCTTTAAGTGTTATCTTTATTTCTGCCATTAGGAAGTATAGAGCATAAC
>CAZUWB010000012.1:0-7801 GCA_964623945.1 uncultured Methanosarcinales archaeon
ACTTAAGCCCTTCCTTTGCTTTCTCCTAAAGTAACGCCAGAAACTATTAAATATATTAACATAATTTATAAAATCTTCCTAGCTGTTTTAAGAGAGCCTGCTCAATATCTTCTTTGTCTAAATTTAAATAAACATTATGCTCTTATATCAAATCATTTCACAGCCTTTAGCGCTTTTTCCAAACTGCCTTTCAAATCTTCTTTGGTTATATTTGGCTTTAAGCCTCTTTTAACTATTTCGTCCATCATTTCTCCCACACTTAAGCCTGCTATTTCTGCAGCTTCACTTGTAGATGCTTTGCCTTTGCTGAATGTTTCCAAAGCAATTTTTAATTTAACTTCTGCAAAGCCCTTTTCTAATGCTTCCCTTATTATTATAGATTTGTCTACCATCTCAAGTTCAGCCAATTTTTGTGCTTCTTTCATGAAATCCTCTTTTAGTCTTATTGAAACTAGCTTCATCATTTTAGTTCCTCCTTATAGTGTTTAATTAAATCTTTAGAGTACCAACCATATTCCTCTAACTCTTCGATACATTCCATTGCTTTTTCTTTGTTTATAATAAATTTTTTATACATAGATATAACTACATCCAACGAAGTAATAAAATCCATTCCAAGCGCTTTGGCTGCATTCAAGCATTTTTTATCGTCGGTCAAGATTATATGTTTTGTTTTGTAAGCCAGTGAAATAACTTCCAGTTCGCCAGCTCTTATATTGAACAATTTTTCAATCTTCGTTTTGATTGTTTTTTTAGGAATTTTTATCCGTAATTTTTTTTCTTGAACCAATTTTTCAACTAATATACTATCTTTTCGACCTTTCTCTTTACCGGTTGTTACTTCTTTATATACAATATTTGATATTACCACTTCATTTCTATTTACAAACTTTTCCACAATAGTAACCTTTGCTAAAAGTATCAATGCAGTTGCGTCAGCTACTATTGTCATACATTTATAGAAAATGTATTACATATATAAATATTTTTCTATTTTAAGCCCTCCCCTTGCTTTCTCCAACAGTAACGCCAGAAGCGATTAAATGCGCCAATCTTATTGGTTCCGGTATTAAGCTTCGTGTGCAGACAATCTTAAGTATTTTTCTTGCCTGCTCCAAATCAATGCCTGTTAATTGAACAAATATATCATTGATTTGCATTACACTTCCTGCCTTTTCTATTAATTTTATTTTGTTCTTTTTATTGATTTTTATTAATGTTTTTTTAATATTGGCGATGTCTGGCTTTCTTCTTATTACAATAATTACAGGTAACTTAGTTTTTTTATTTAATTCCATGACATCAATCACATTAAAACCTGCTACTGCAATTCCATCAAGGAATATGCATTGAAGTTGCGGCTTGAATTTGCACTTGTTAATCATATCAGCTATTTTAATTGTTGAATCATTCCCATCGACAGCAACTTTTGCTGATAAAATTCCATCAACCCAAGAGCCGCCTCTCATGACAACCCCAACAACAAGAACTTTGCTTTTTCCGAATTTGTTAAAAGGAGAATCATCAATTCCTATTACACGAATTTCTTTTTTTACCATTATACCTCATTATATCTGAAGCAGCCTGTAAAATGGTCATTGACCATTCCGACTGCCTGCATGAAAGCGTAGCAGATTGTCGGACCTACAAACCTGAAGCCTTGTTTTTTGAGCTCTTTGCTCATTAAATCTGATTCTTTTGTTGACGCAGGGATGTCATCTAATGACTTGAACCTGTTTTTGATTGTCTTGTGATTGACAAACTGCCAGATATATTTATCAAAAGAGCCGAATTCCTTTTGAATTTCAAGAAATTTTTTAGCATTGGTTATTGTTGCCTCGATTTTAAGCCTGTTTTTTATAATGCCGGCGTCTTTAAGCAATAAGCTTATGTCTTTTTGAGTGTACCTTGCTATTTTATTTGGATCAAAACTATTAAATGCTCTCCTGTAATTTTCTCTCCTGTTCAGTATTGTCTGCCACGTCAAGCCCGCCTGAGCGCCTTCAAGAATTAGAAATTCAAATAATTTTTTATCATTATGCAAAGGCACGCCCCATTCCTTGTCATGATACCCTATCATTAATTTGCTGCTTCCGCACCATGAACATCTGTTCATTTTATTCCCTGAACTCAATATCGTCAATTATTCCATCAGAATCCAAATCAATGCCCTCAACCACATTTGCTTTTATGCTTGAATTGTGCACATTGCCATTTGTGATTTTCTTGAAATCTTTTAAAAAAGCTATAATCGCTGCTCTTGTGCCGCTGGATCTTTTGCCTGCAACAACTAACACATACTTGTCTTTGTCAAAAGGGCTTTTTGTTTTTACAATTAAGCCGCATTCATCTTGAGGGTACGTTTCATTTGAAATGCTTGATTTTATATTTCCATTTTCAAATTTAATTGGAAGTTTTGGATTGACTTTTTCCACGACTTTGTTGACAAGTGGACCTCCAATTAAGATTAAATTATTGTTCAGATCTTCATCCCTTACTTCTGTGTCTAATTTAACATTAAATTTTGGAACATAATTTAGAAATGTGCCTAAGAATAAAGCCAAGTCCATTCCATAATAGCCATCTCTGCTTCTTGCTTTGTCAGGCCCATGTGGATCAGGTGAGCCTACAATAATCAAAGCGTCTAATTGTCCATCTTTGATGAATGGATCTAAAAAAGTTGATTCATTTCTAATCTGAGCTATTTTGCTTGTTGACTCAAAGTTTTTGAACTTTAAAACAAAAGCTGGCTCTGTCAAAGAATAGAAATTAGCAGTTGCGCCTTGCTTTGTTTCTTTTTTAACAATTTTGATTATGCCAGCTTTCCCAAGATTTCTTATGTGATAATATATTTTCTGCTCATGCACTTTCAAAGCTTTTGCAATGTCTATTGGGTACATTGCCTCTTTTGCCAGCAAATTAAGTATTTTTTGGGCTAATCCCGAGCTTACTGATTTTGCATGCTCAACGCTTATTTCCTTAGCCGGCAATGAATAAACTTCATTCTTTTGCTTGTCTATTATGAACATTTTAACCGTTAAAAATTAGTTTTTAATGGTATTATAAATATTATGTATATATTCTTTTTGGTTTGTGTAAGGTTTATAAGATGGTGTGTACTACGGATAGTAATGGTAGATGAAAAATCTGAGCTGGAAAGGATTGTCACTAAAGGCTCGAACATGGTTCCTGATAAGGTTATGATCGAGAATGGTACTGATAGAGAGTTTGCTGAATTCTTGTGGGGCATTGTCTATCAAAGAGAAGTGCCTAATGCAGAGCTTTTTCAAAGTAAAATAGTGCAAGTGACAGAACTTACTTATGAAGGGTTGTCAAAAAAATTTTATTCTGTAACCCCAGAATCATTAGAAAAACTTAAGTCAAATTCAGAAGTTTACGGTGTTAAGGATATATCTTTTATTATGTTTGGTAAAGATGAAGAATCTGCAAAAGAGCTGTACAAAGCATTTTTTATGCTATTGAACGGGGATTTACTCGGTGGCAGAATTAACAGAGAAGAATATATGAAAGTTTTTAATAGTGTTAGATGGCACTATAAAATGCTGATGTGGACAGTAAATAAGGAGTTACCGGAATTGGATAGAGCAGTAAATGTAACAAAGACTATAGATAAGTTCAGACTTATTTTTAAGATAGATCCCGACATTAGTCCTTATTTAGATAGGGCAAGACAAGCTACGGCTAAATAGGAAGTATTATAAAAAATTCTATAATACTACTATAATTTTTTTAATAACATTTATAAGTAAGCTGTATTAATTGGTATTAGAAATCTCATCTAACACTTTGAGTGCGCCACTATACATCGTAGTGGTGCACTTTTTATTTTTTATTGAGGTATTGGACAAAAATGTGTGGAATTGTAGGAGTAGTATCAAACAAAGACGTTAACCATAAGCTTTATAGCGGCTTAACCAATCTAGAATACAGGGGCTATGATTCTGTAGGTATGTGCTTTATTCATAACCAAAAGTTTAATATCAAAAAGGGTGTGGGCAAATTAGAAGAAGTACATAAGAAAGTTAATTTCTTGAGGTTCCCAGGTAATACAGGCATTGCGCATTGCAGATGGAGCACCCATGGTGGAGTAACAGAAAAAAATGCTCATCCACATGTTGATTGCAAAAAAAAAATTAGTGTTGTTCATAATGGCATAATAGAAAATTATTCTGAATTAAAGGATGAGTTGACAAAAAAAGGGCATAAGTTTTATTCTCAAACTGATACTGAAGTTATAGCCCATTTAATTGAAGAAAATTTGAAAGGCAACAGCATAGAAAAGGCTGTAAGAATTGCTTTAAGCAAAGTAGAAGGCAGTTATGCATTAGGAATATTATTTGCTGATGAGCCAGACAAGCTTATAGCTGCAAGGAATGAAAGCCCTTTGATAATTGGCATTGGCAATAATGAAAACTTTATCGCTTCTGATGTGCCTTCAATCTTAAGTTATACAAAAAAAATAATATATCTTGAAGATAAAGAGATTGCTGTTCTAACAAAAGACAATTTTAAAGTTTTTGACTTAAATGGAAAGAAAAAGAACAAAAAAGTACACACTATACATTGGAACGCAGAAGCAGCACAAAAAGGCGGCTACAAGCATTTTATGCTGAAAGAAATTTATGAGCAGCCACAGGCCATTGCAGACACATTGAATGAAAGGATAAGGAATATTCATGTTGTATTTGAAAAAGAGTTTAATTTGACAAATGATTTCTTGAAGAAAATAAATAGAATTGTAATAGTGGCTTGCGGCACTTCGTGGCATTCTGCTTTGGTTGGTGAATTTATGTTTGAGGAATTGGCAAAAATTCCAACTGAAGTAGAATATGCTTCTGAGTTTAGGTACAGGCATCCTTTATTGGATAAAAATACATTAGTTATTGCTATTTCACAATCAGGAGAAACAGCTGACACAATTGCAGCATTAAAAGAAGCAAAAAAATATGGCGTAAAAACATTAGCTATATGTAATGTTATGGGAAGTTCTATAACCAGAATTTCTAATGGTGTCATTTACACAAGAGCTGGTCCTGAAATTGGAGTTGCTTCAACTAAAGCTTTTACAACTCAAGTGGCTGTTTTGTATTTATTAACTATATTAATCTCAAAATTGAGAAAGACATTAAATGAAAAACAAATCAAAAATATGATAGAAAGAATAAGGAAGATACCATTGCAGTTGCAGTCTGTTCTTGACAAAGATGATGAAATTCTGAAATGCGCAGAGCTTTACTATCACAAACTGAATTCTATTTATTTAGGTAGGGGTGTGAATTTCCCGATTGCATTAGAAGGTGCTTTAAAGTTAAAAGAAGTAAGCTATATTCATGCTGAAGGTTATCCTGCTGCTGAAATGAAGCACGGGCCTATTGCCTTAATAGACAAGAAAATGCCTGTTGTTGTAATTGCACCTCATGATGTGTTTACTTACAAAAAAGTGCTTGGCAACATAGAAGAGGTAAAAGCAAGAGGTGGAATTATCATTGCAATTGCAACAGAAGGCGACAATCAAATTCCAAAAAAAGCAAAGCACACAATTTTTATTCCAAAAACTTTGTATACATTAAGCTCAATTTTATCTATTGTGCCTTTGCAATTGCTTGCTTATCATATTGCTGACAAACTTGGAAGGGATGTAGACAAGCCAAGGTCACTCGCTAAAACTGTGACGGTTGAATAAATTTAAATAGTTCTATGTAAATTTATATTAAAGAGTTGTATAAATAAAAATGAGAATAAAACCACCGTATATAGCATTTTCACTTTTGCTTTTATCTTGGTTAATTGATTATTTGTTGCCGCAATTTAGATTTATTAATAAACCATATAATAATCTTGGAATTCTGGTTTTTTTAGCTGGCTTGTCGCTCACTTTCTCAGCATTCTACCAATTCAAGAAAAACAAGACTCCAATTATACCTGGCCAAAAGCCAACTTTTATGGTCGCTAAAGGCCCGTATTGGTTTACCAGAAATCCCATGTATTTAGGAGTGACAACTGCTTTGTTTGGGGTAGCCATATACATCGGAAATATTCTTTCATTTTTGTCCCCTTTAATATTTTTTCTTGCAATGAATTTTGTTTATGTGCCTTTTGAGGAAAAATTAATGAATAAGATATTTGGCAAATCTTATGTTAATTATAAGAAAAAAGTTAGGAGATGGGTTTAAATTTTTATTTGATATTGTTTTTCATAGATTAATTATTAAACCATTATAAAAAATCATTAACGATTGAGCATTTAATAAAATATTAAAAATTAATAAATATGAAAATCCGCAAAGCAAAAAGCAAAGATGTAAAAGGAATTGCAAATGTTCTTTTGCAAAGCTATAATATAAAGGATTTAAAAGAAGGAATTTCTGTTTTTAAAAATGAAACTAAAAAAAATCATAATTACATTGTCGCAGAAGAAAAAGGCAAAATAATTGGGATAGTGACGTGGCTTATGCATGGCTTGCCAAAACATCAATTGTGTGAATTAGATAGAATTGCTGTTCTGCCAGAATACAGGGGAAAAGGAGTAGCTAGACAATTATTTAATGCATTAATAAAAGATTCAAAAGCACTTTACAAAAAAAATAAATCAAAGTTGAGAAAATTATATTTATTAACTCATGCTGATAACATAAGAGCACATAAATTCTATGAAAAGCTTGGCTTTAAGCATGAAACTACATTGAAACAGCATTATTACAAAAATAAAGACGAGTGTGTTTATAGTATGTTTTTTGATTAATTTTTAATAAATTCTTAACATTAAAACAAAACATTTATATACTCGGATATCCTAAGATATCTTGTGGTGATTTAGTGTTTATTTATACTAAGCATGCCCTTGAAAAAATGGACGCTTTGGGCATAGAAAAAAAAGAAGTAGAACGAACGGTTAAGGAAGGGATGAAATGGAAAGAAGAAAATACCGAAAAATGGCATGCACAAATGGCTGGCTTAGAAGTTGTTTTTGTTAAGCAAGAAAAAGATTTATTTATAATAACAGTATACTTAGTTGGGAGGTAAAAATGAAATGCGTAATTTGTGGAGGAAAAACTGCCAGAAAAATTGTTGAGTATAAAGAATTCGGAATCTCTCTAGGAAACTTTAATGCAGATATATGTAGAAAATGTGGTGAAACATTTTTTGATGAAAAAACAGCCGAGAAAATACAGCAAAAATCGAAGCAACTTGGCTTATTTGGCTTGGCAAAGAAAGCAAAGGTAGCCAAAATAGGAAATAGCATTGCTATAAGGATTCCAAAAGAAATCGCAGAATTCTTAAAACTTAAAAAAGGCGAAGAAGTAACAATTCTTCCTCAGGGTAAACATGGATTGAATGTGCAAATTTAGTTACTTGAGATTTTTTCAAAACAATCCCAAAAAATTCAAAAACTGCTCTTTTGTGTCACACTTGAAATATGGATTATTTCTCTTTTCATTTCCTATTGTTGAGAAAGGAACTTCGCCATAGTCATGTCCCGGATATATTTTAACATTATCATTCAATTTTTTCAATTTTTGAAGGCTTTCAAATAGTTTTATTGAATCACCGCCTGCTAAATCTGTTCTTCCAATAGCATTAACAAACAAAGTGTCGCCTGTTAGCAATTTGTTCTCAACAAGCAAACAGATTGCTCCAGAAGTATGTCCAGGCGTGTGAATAACTTTGATTTTTATGTTTCCAATTTCAATAGTGTCATTATTTTTTAATTTAATAATTTTAATGGAAGGGTTTCTTATTGTATTTTTTATTTCATTGTAGTCATCTTCGTGAAAATAAA
>CAZUWB010000012.1:7901-13382 GCA_964623945.1 uncultured Methanosarcinales archaeon
CTGACTTTCCTGTCTTCAACTTCCCATTCGCGCTCTGTTATTTCAACAGTTTTTATATAAACAAAATCCTCATTTTTTTTGATAGCATTTACAAAATCAATGACTTGAGGAACAGAAGGGCTGTAAGAAATTAAAAAACCGCCTGTTTTCAAAGCTTTTGAGCAATTCTCAACAGCAAGCCAGGGCTCAGGCACGTCTAAAGCAACAACATCAATGTTTTTCTCATCGCATTCTTCATAAATGTTCTTTTTCTTCAATTTTATATTTTTTAATTTTAGAAATTCAATATTTTGTTTTACGATTTCTATGAAATCATCCCTAATTTCATAAGTTATTACCTCTTTTGCGATGCTTGCCAGGAAGCAAGCTAATGCTCCGCTTCCAGAGCCTGCATCAAGAACCCTGCTTTCTTTGTTTATGCCGGTTTCCGCAATTATCAAGCCAATATCCTTCAGAGGTATTATTTGAGCATCTCTTTTTATTTTTTTGTATAAATCGATGAAGTAAGGATTAAAAATATAGAATTCTTTGTTAGTATTTGATTTAAGTAAGTCACCTTCTTTTGCTTTGCCTAAATCTTCTTTTTTTATAAAGCCGTATTGGGTGTGTAAATCTTGATTAAGGTCTTTTGTATAGAATTTCTTGCCTTGCTTTGTAATAAGAATTTTTTTAATTGAGTTCATAGATAAGCATAGAAAAATCTAATCTATAAAAAATTAATCAAAATCTATCTCTTGCCTTTTTTCATTCCAGATTCAGGTTTGCAATCTGGACAGTGAGGCATCGCGAATTTCATCAATCCCTTTATAACCAACAACACACCAATCACCAACCATATGTCCCACTTGAACCAGTACTGGTTTGCAATCAAAATTAGACCTATTACAACATACATTCCGCCCCAGCACTTCGCGCAATAGCCTCCATGACACGATGAGTCCATTTTACACCTCCTTTACATATTCCTTAAACTAAGAGTTTAAATATTTTCCTATTTGAACGCAATATGTTAAAATCAAAACATTTAAAAATAGTAAATATTAGTTCTAAATAAGAGTTTATTTAGTTATAATTTTAGAATAATAAATTATAATAATTAAATGATAAATTGAAAAATATAGTCTATTTATTAAAAAATAATATATATTAATTATAAAAATAATAAATAAATATTAAATAAAAATAAACGATGTTATCACTATCAGACAACGAGTTTAGTGTAATTAGCTTTCTTGTTAGAAATTTCACTGAAAGGCTTACAATAAGGAATGTAGCTCAAAAGCTTAACTTTAGTGCAGCAGGCGTTTTTAATATTCTTAAGAAACTAGAAAAGCATAACATTGTTGTTGGAGAAAAACTTGGCACTGGCTTGTTTTATTCAATTAACCTTGAAAACAAGATTGCTGAGCATTTAGCTGCAATTGTTCTTCTATACTCTGATGATAAAATTGAGAAAATAAATATTGAGCTGCTAAAGCAAGCAAAAGCTGCTATTTTTGATAAAAAAAGTTTGCTGTTAATCACAGATAATGTCACTGTTCTCGACATTTCAATTCCGAATGTCGAGGTTATTGCCAAAACTGAAGATGAAGTTGTTGGTTTAATTAGGAAAAAAGATTCTGTAATGCTCCAATTGCTGAAAAAAGGAATTGTTTTGTTTGGGGAAGATAAGTTTGTGGGTATAATCAAAAATTGCATTTCAAGGTTTTAGTATGAAAAAATCAAAAATCAAGTTGATAAGCGCACCAATTTTGATATTGACATTTGCATTATTATTTTCTAAAGTTACTTATGCAAGACCACTTACAGATATTTTTAGAGGTGGATTAATACAAATTAATAATTTCTTTGTGCAAGAGCAATTTAGGGCTTATGCAACAGCTATAGACTTTTTCTTCTTTTCGTTACTGTTCATAGCAATATATATGATGGGCGCAAGGTATGCATTCAAAGAAATCAAAAGGCCAGAGCAAGTTATTGTTATTTTGCTTGGGTTAATGACTGCTTTCTTGTTGGTAATAGGGGGATTTTCAGCAACTATTTTGCTGCCCTATATACATTGGTTATTGTATCTATTGTTATTTATTTTATTATGGCGTTTGTTAAAAGGTATAAAAAATCCGTTTTGGAGATTTTTGCTTGCTTTATTGCTTACACTATTAATTGTTGGTTTTTTTGCGTGGCTGTTCAATCTAATTACTACACCTGAAATCGGAGGTGTAAGCACACCTTCACTTGGCATAGGAGATTTCTTCAAGTCTTTTGGAGATAGCTTCAAAGGAGTGGATTTTGGAGGCTACGTGCCTGGAATACCAACTTATGTAAGAGATGCGCTTCAACTTCCTAGCGTTCCAGCTCCAACGCCTACACCGACAGGACCAGAAACTTTGCCAATAGTTCCAACGCCAGCAACTACTCCGCCAAAAGAAAAAGGTTGGTTACCGGGCGGATATTCTGGATGGCATTTAGCATGGATTATTCCACTTCTAATAGCAATAATTCTTGGCGGTAGAAGATTATGGCCAAAGCGAAAGCTAAAACCTGGACCACAACCTCCACTACAACCTGGACCTATCGTTCCACCAACGATTACAGAAGAAAAAAGCGTACAGGACATTATTAATAAAATAACAGAAATTATATCGAGAAAATCTGATTCCAAAGAAAAAATCATAGACATTCTTGATGAAAAATATAAACTACTAATAGGAGAGGGTAAACTTGGTTATCTAAAGAGATTAATCGATTTGGAAGAAAAAGATGTTGCAAATCTATTTTTAGACGAAAGCAGAGAGCTAATTGATAAGGAAGAAGGTATTGTAAAATCTATAATTGAGAAAGAAAGAGAATTTCTGCAACAACTTAAAAAGTTATATGCTATTGAAGATGATTTTAACAAGAGGCTTAACAAATGGATAACTCTAATCCTTCAGAGTAATATAAACAATAAGGAGATTGCTAAGCAAAATATTGAAAACTTGAAAATACTATTAACTCAAAATGTAAAGGAAATAGCTGAAGATTCACAAAAAGGTATTTTATGGTTAATAGCATATTGCTACAATCTAGAGAAGAAAGAGATTATTCTTGCTAAGGATTTGGCTGATTTATTAGAAGAAAACCACATAAAAGACCTAGTTAAAGGCAGATTCAAAGAAGTTATAACTGATGACAAAAAATTAAAGATATATTATCAAAAGGAAAAAGAACTGATAGTTTTGTTGTCACTTAGATTGAAAAAACAGATCGAAATACTGGAGAACTTGAAAAAATTACTGAGTGAAACACCTCAACAGCCATCTCCTTACACACCTTACATACCTTATCCATATGGACCTGGGTATGGTGCGCCTTATTATAGGGCTCCATACTATGGTGTTGAGCAAAATGCAACTTCTAGGGCATCACAAACATTAAAGACTAGTCCAAATGCAACTCTAAATCATTATGACGAAATAGAGAATTATTTCAAAAGTCTACCTTCTTCTTATATGGAACAAGTGATGAATCTTGCTAGCCAAATTAGGCAGCCAATGGCCAATTCTGTTCGTTCTGTTATTTGTATTCCAGTAGCAGGACATCAGGAAGGTAACTATATTTATGAATCTCTTAAAAATTATACATATCAAACTGCTAATACGAAAATTTATGAAATCTTTTTGTTCGTTAACAATCCTGATAAGGACACAGAAGGCAATAATATAGCACCTGACAATACATTGGATGAGATTAAAAGATTTGTGAGAGATTATCCACACATACCAATAAGGATGATACAAGCAGTTATTCCAAGATCACTTGCAAAAATTGGTATGATCAGAAAAATATTGGCAGATACAGTTTTATTACGCCATCATAACAGAGGCAGAAATGCTCCTGACCTAATAATAGTGAGTAATGATGCAGACAATAAAGGTGTTGCACCAGAGTATATTGATAATTTCATCAGAAAATTTGACTCTAATTCTAATTTAGACGCTTTGGCAGGTCAAATCGAATGGGGTCCTGAGAGTTATATCAAATATCCATTAATCTATGTAGGAACTAGATTATTCCAGTATATGATAATATTGGATAGAAGAAAACGTAATTACTTATTTTCGAGTGGGGCTAATTTCGCTTTTAAATCGAGTATATACGCTGCTATTGGAGGTTATAATGGTGACATCGAATTGGGTGAAGATACTACTTTAGGAGAAGATATTGTTAATGCGAGACATACTAGAGCCACAATAGGATTTGCTGGGGTTAGGGTGTCACGTATATATACGTCATCTCGTCGTGCTATTTACGCCTTGCAAAAGGGAATACCTCCAGCTGCCCAATGGGATAAAATTGGTTTCAATGAATATGACTATGAAGTCAGAAAATTAATCATGGAACAAGATCTTGAAATAGATTATAACAACCAACAAACTCTTCAAATTCTTATTAAAGGTCTTGAATGGGTGATAAATGCAACTGCACAACATTGGCAAAACTGGTTATTCTCTAATGCGGAAGCACTTAATAATTTTAAAAAGGCCCTGTCTTGGATTGGTATTGAAGTTGAATTCGCAGATGGTAAATTCAAAGTTAATAATATGAATAGATTGATAAAAAAATTAAAAGAATATCAATCTAGTGGCTTGTTCACTCGTGATTTAAAATCTGGAAAGGTAAAGAGAAAAATAACGCCAACATTATCGGAGCCTCAAATCAGACAGATATCACCTGAAACTGGAAAATTTTTCAGAATTTTGTATAAAGCACTTTTAGCTAAAAAATTTGATACAGCAAATAAAACACTTAAAATTGGAAAAAGCAAAAATATATTGAATGATGTTCAATTTAAAACTCTTAATGAAATTTTAAAAGACATTATACACAAAAAATTCAATGAAGCTGAAGAAAGACTAACAATGACAGAACCGGGAGTTTTTGAGGAGAATTTGATTAAAGAACTTTTGGATATAATTAATGATTTAAAGCTGGATTATGAGCCAGATAAAATAAATAGTACAACTGTTAATAAAGTTGGTTATACCTCACCAGCATCCCCCCCATATCAACCTTATTCAATTGAAGGCATAAATGTTAAAATAATAAGACCAGTTCCAGATTCTACATTTAAAATTGGAAGTTATATAGATAATTTAGAAGCAATAGTTTTAGGACCAGATGGTAAGGTAATAAGCAACAATAATATGAAATTTGAATGGATTCTTGGTGGTTATACAGTTAATGGTAATATAAGATATTTTAATTTGCACAGAGGCAGAGCTGGACCACATACACTTGAAAATTCAAAACCAATCTACGAATCATTAGCACTAGGAAATGCAAAGTTAAAAGTTCGTTTATGCGCTTTAAAAAGAGAAGCAAACACAGTTGAGCCGATATTTGTTGCAGAGGATGAAATTGATATAAAACTTACATCAAAATAATTTCAATAAACTATTTAAACCAGTTTAATCAAGAGGAAAACTAACATGGACATTT
>CAZUWB010000013.1:0-12953 GCA_964623945.1 uncultured Methanosarcinales archaeon
ATTAGTCTATCTCTCATTCCTGCCATCGATTTCCATTGAATATCCTTATGCCCTTCCTTTACATTTTTGGGTATGTGCTTTACAGCCTCTCCAATTACCTCAAATTTCCTGATGACTGCACTTGACGTCTTTTCATCTGCCTCCAGCTCGTCAAGAGTCATTTCTCCTATAAATTCTTCAATATGCTCCATAGCACCAACAATGTCCTTTATGAATAGCTTAGAATCTCTTTTTTTCATATCCTAACCACATCCTTAACAATGCTGCTTTTCAATTCAGGCCTTATGCCTCTCTCTGAAACTATATCCACCTTTATCTTCAACTTTTCCTCAAGGTAATTTCCCAATCCTACAAAGTCAAAAAGAGTTGCATTGGGATTGAATTTTACAAGAATATCTACATCGCTTGTCTTTTTCTGCTCGCCTCTTGAATAAGAGCCGAATATCCCTAATTCCTTGACATTGTATTTTCTTCTTAATTCAGCCTTGCTTGAAGCCAGTATGCTTTGAATTTGTTTCAACCTTTTCATTTTAACATTAAATAATAAGAAGTATTTTTAAATATGTCGGAAATTTTATGTAGAATTTCCGAACATTCGCAAATCTTTGATTTGCTTTATGTCGGAAATTTTTATGATTTATTTAATTTGGTTTAATGATTAAAGATTTTGGGTTTATTGTTTTTGACTTTTTATTGTTTTTATTAAATTATTGAATTTCAGGTAAATAAGACAATTTATGCTCTTGGTATATTAAAATAGAGTTATAGCTTTCTATATCTTCATTAAATAAATCTTTTATTTGTTTCATAATTGTTCTTAATTCGTCTGCATTTTTTACTTCCAAATCTATTCCTAAATCATAATCTCCTAGATATCTTACAAAATAAATTATATTTGGGTGTTTCTTAAAGAAATTAAACATTTTTTTGATATTATCGAATTTTTCAAGTCTAAACAGAATATTATAATATTGATATCCTAATAAAGGTGTATTAATAATAGGTCTAAATGCTTGAATTATATTTCTTTTCTGAAGTTGTTTTATTCTATAAGCGATTGCTTCTCCAGTTAAACCTACATCATTGGAAATTTTATGTAGTTGTATTCTGGAATTATCGGCAAGAAATTTTATTATTTTTAATTCAGTCCCATCCAGACTAAATTCCGGTTCGCCACTATAATAAGTGTCAGTTGTATCATCTTGAGTTTTATCAAATAGGTACGCCCTTATGCACGAATGATTTTCAGTAATTACAAGCACATCTCTTTCTTTTATGTATTGAGAATAATTTTTTAAAAACTCAGTAAAAAAAATATCAAAAATAATTGCATTTTTAACCCAAGTTACAACCATTAAATTATAGTAGCCATCACAACTTACTACCCAACCAACATTTGGATTGTTTTTTAGATATTCAATAATACTCTTTTCAATTTCAGATGTGGTATTTTGGAAAGTTAACATAAATTTGTATGTTATACACCCTAACTTTGCAATATTAAAAAGTGAGTAGTATCCCAATATGATTTTCTGATTTTCCAAATTCTTAATTCTATAGCTAACTGCGTCTTTACTTAAACCAACTTTTTTTGCTATCTGTGTATTGCTTTGCCTTGTGTTAAGGCTTAATTGTTCAAGTATTTTTTTATCCTTTACATCTAAATCTAGCTTCATAATTATCTAAATCTTAATTTTGATAATATAAATATTTCGATTTGTGGCAGTTTTTATTAAAAAGTTTCATATATTTATCAGTATAGATACTACTTATAGGTGGTTAAAATTTTAGAAAAAAGATTATTTCCGATAATTAATACTCCTGAAGAAGAAAAAATAAGATTGTCAGAATTAAATAAAACTATAGATAATCTTTTTGAAGAAGGTAGGATAGAAGATGCGTATAAATTAAGACCAAATTCTATAGAAAGACTTACAATTCTTTATGGACCATGGCTTTGTAATTTTAGATGCCCTAATTATTGTTATACTAAAGGAACAAGCAATGACGTCTTGACAACATGGCAAACGATTGGGGTTATTGAGCATGCAAAAGAATTTGGAGCAAAATTAACATATTGGCCCGGAGAAGGTGAGCTTACTCTTCTAAAAAACTTTTGGGATATAATGGATTATCAAGCTAGACAAAAAATGCCTGCTGTTTTATTTACTAATGGCTCTATTTTTCATGAAGACAAGATTAGTATAGGTGTTTTAGATTTAAAATCTGATGAATTAATACAAAAATTAAGAGAGGAATATCCTGAATTACATCTTTATGTTAAATTTTGGAGTTCTGACCCTGTAAAAGCAGCAGAAATGGTAGGGGTTAATTCAAAAGAATATCCTTATGAATCTGTTAATGGCAGAAAAGTTCCTCTTGCATTGGCTAAGTTATATGATGGAATTAATAAAGAACGTTTAGGAGTAGAGGTAATGGTCTCTAGAGAAAATTATGATGATGTTGTAGAGAATATTATTCCAACAATTAACGAACTTGGAATTTATGGATATGTAGAACCAGTAACCTTTTCAGGAAATGCGCGAGGTAGGGAGGAAAAGCTCGATATAAGTGAAGAGCAACATAAATATCTAGATAGAATTTTTGCTAGTGGTGGAGAATTTTGTAAAAAAAGACAATCAGTAGAGTTAGTAGTAAAAGGTTCTAAACTTGCTCCAGGAATTGCCTTACCCTACCTTCCAAGGGCTGAAGATGTAGTAATTGACGAATCTGGTAGGATTAAGGATTTATTTGAAATTTATCACAATGAATATTTTAGAGAAAAAAGAAGAGTAAGTGAAAAATTAAATGCTTGTATGTGTAGATATGAGTGTGGTGTAAAAGGAAGTTCAGGGCTTCTCCAAATAGCAAAATGAATTCTAAAAAGATCCAATTTCTTTTTAATAAATTTGCCAAAGATTATGAAAAACATGTGATTGAAACTAATCATGTTAATGTGCAAAATCAAATTATAGATAATTTTTTAGAGCAAATAAATGGAAATGTGTTAGATATAACAACTGGAACTGGTACAATTGCTAGGTATATTCGAAATAATACTAATTGTGATGTTTATGGAATAGATTTTAGCCAAGAAATGATTCAAGAAGCAAGAAAATTGTCCAATGGAATAAATTTTAAAGTTGGAGACATACATAATTTACCATATCAAAATAACTCTTTTGAGGTTGTAACTTGCTCATATGGATTTTATTGGGTTGAGGATATAGAAAAAGCAATTGCAGAAATTAAAAGAGTTTTAAAACCAAAAGGACTTTTTATATTATTAGAAGAAGAATTTAGAAATGGAAATGAACCAAAACCTAGATTTTTAGAGAAAGGAAGCTATTTAGAGGAATTAGCAAATTTAGAGAATTACGTTGGAGTAGATTATTTAAAGTGTAAATTAAAAGATGCAAATTTTAAATCTTATTCAAGAAAAAAGACTTCCTGTAGACGATATTCATGATACAATTGGAATGATGTATAGAAATGGATAGTTAAACCTAATCCCTAACAACACCAGTTTCAATCGCAGCCTTTTTAACAGCTTCTGCTACTTTAGGAACTACTTGCTTGTCTAATGTATAAGGCAGAATATGATCTTTAGTTGGATTGACGCATTTGGACAAGGCGTGCGCAGCAGCTATCTTCATTTCATTGTTTATCAAAACTGCTTTTGAATCTAGAGCTCCTCTAAAAACCCCTGGAAAAGCCAAGGAATTATTTATTTGATTTGGATAGTCACTTCTTCCAGTCCCAACAACCGCAGCAACTTTTCTTGCTTCATCAGGCATGATTTCTGGAACAGGATTGGCCATTGCAAATACAATTGGATTTTCACTCATCAATCTTATGTCATCTGTAGTAAGCAAATTTCCTTTTGAAACACCAATAAAAACATCTGCTCCTTCTAAAGCATCTTTTAAAGTGCCTTGTCTTTTTGATTTGTTTGTAACCTTGGCTAAATGTTTTTTGAAATCGTTTAAATCATCTCTGCCATCATAAATAATGCCTTTGCTGTCGCAAAGAACCATCTCCTTGACAGAAGTGCAAATATTTTTGTCTATGCCTAAGCAAAGTAACAGCTTTGTTACAGCTGTGCCTGCTGCTCCTGCTCCATTAATAACTATTTTCAAATCATCTATTTTTTTGTTTACAGCCTTTGCAGCATTCATTAAAGCAGCTAAAATTACAATTGCCGAGCCATGCTGGTCATCATGCATAACAGGAATTCCAATATTAAGCAAAGCTTCTTCTATTGTAAAACATCTTGGTGCTGATATATCTTCAAGATTAATGCCACCAAAAACAGTTGCTATGTTTTTTACAATATTTATTATCTCTTTTTCATCTTGAGTTTTAATGCAGATTGGAAAAGCATCTATATCTGCCAATTCCTTGAAAAGAACGCATTTGCCTTCCATAACGGGCAATGAAGCTTCTGCTCCAATGTTGCCCAAGCCAAGCACAGCTGAGCCATCAGTAACAACAGCAACAGCATTAGCTTTCATTGTGTAGTCATAAATGCTGCTTTTATTTGCAAAAATTTCCCTACAAACCTCAGCAACTCCTGGAGTGTAAACCAAGCTTAAGTCTTCTTTAGTAGCAACTTTTACTTTTGATTTAGTTGCTAATTTTCCTTTATTCGTTCTGTGAAGTTTTAGTGCTTCTTCTTTTAAGTTCATTTTAAGGTAAAGAAGAAAAATCAGGTATTTTTAAAGGTTGTTGTGATTGACTATTAAAATATCAATATTTAAATCGCTTTTCATATTCTTTGTGGTCCATCCACTCTATTACAATACTGATAACCATTACACCACTGGACTCAATTGAATACAACAATCTCCACGCATTTGGTAAATTATATTTCCAAAGATTTTGGATGTTATACTTGTTTAAATAAGCTTTAGGGATTAATCTTTTTGGAATTTGAATGCCACAAAAAGCGTTGTCTTCTATATCTCTAAATGCACTCACTAAATACATGTATAATCCTTTTTCATCCTTATTATATTTCTCAAGTTCCTCAAAAGCTTGTTTTACTTTATTATCCGCAAATTGAATTTTAGAAGGTAGCTTCATTCGATCAACTTTTTTGGTTATAGTAATTAAATTTTTGGTTTAAATTCAGTTATTTAGAAAGATTTAAATATAAGTAGTTATATCAGTTGATATAATGCCACAATTAATCAAAAAGCAGGAAGAAGAAGTATTAAGATACCCTAGATTAGATACCGTTCTAATGGTCGAAAAGGTTATTCAAGACCATGACGGAGAATATAAAAAAAAGGGGTTGTGGGAAAGATTACCTAAGAAAATGATGTATCAGACTTTTTGTGTGGTAATTGACTATCTTTTATATTCAAGAAAAATTTCTATTGATAGTGAAGGGAAGATTGGATGGATATACTATCCTAAAAGTGTGGATGAAAGAATAAAAAATAAACATTTGTTTTGGACTTCAGATTAAAATTTCTTTATTTCAAATTCCCCCTCAATCTTTCAGCTTCCAGTATCTTCTTTATAGCATTAATATAAAGTGATTTTCTCATATCGCATCTGAAGTCAGTGCAAACCTTTGACAATTCTTTAACCGCATCTGTCATGTATTTCTTAAGCTTGTCGAGAACTTCCTGCTCGCTCCAATAGAAGTTCATTGAATTTTGAACCCATTCAAAATAAGAAACTACAACACCACCTGCATTAGCCAAAATATCAGGCATTACAAAAATGTTTTTATCAAGCAGTATATCATCTGCTTCAAGTGTTATTGGACGATTAGCCATTTCAATAATTAACTTTGCTTTTATATTGTTAGCATTCTTTTTTGTTATTTGATCTTCAAGAGCAGCTGGCACAAGAACATCTGTCTTAAGCTCAAGCAATGCCTCGTTAGATATTTCTTTAGAATTTTTAAATTTAGAAAGTTGTCCAGTCTTTTGTTTATGAGCAATAACATCTTTGATATTTAATCCATTTTTGTTAAAAATTCCGCTCTTGGAATCGCTTACAGCAACAACTTTGTATTTCCACTCGTCTAATATGCGAGCAATGTGCATTCCAACATTTCCAAATCCTTGCACAGCCACAGTTGTTTTTTTTGGCTTCATGTCAAATGTATCAGCAAGCTCCTGCAAAACATAAGCTCCCCCCATTGATGTTGAAAATTCTCTCGCTTTTGAACCGCCTAAAGCAATTGGCTTGCCTGTTATAGCAGCTGGAGCGTGCATTCCTTTAAGCTTTTCATACTCGTCAAGCATCCAAGCCATTATTTTTGAATCTGTATTAACATCAGGAGCTGGAATATCTACATCAGGTCCAATAAAGCCATTAATTTCTCTTATGTAGCCTCTGCTTATTCTTTCCAGTTCTTGCTCAGAAAAGCGCTTTGGCTCAATCATTATGCCGCCTTTTGCGCCTCCATAAGGAAGATTAACAACAGCGCATTTCAAGGTCATCAAAAAAGCCAATGTCTTAATTTCTTCAAGATTAACTTCTGGATGAAACCTTATGCCTCCTTTTGTTGGGCCGCGAGCATCGTTAAATTGAACTCTGTAACCAGTAAAATATCTTATTTCGCCAGCATCAAGCTTGACAGGAAAACTGAATGTAAGAATTCTCTTTGGAATTGTTAAGATATCAAGCTCTGCTTGCCCCAAGTTTAGAATCTTGGCAACCTTGTCTACTTGGTTATAGCAGTCAATACAAACATTGTCTTTTTCCATAGAAAATTAAGCTTATATGCTCAGCGCCTTTTTTAAAGCTTCTTTGTCATAGCCAACAATAATCGTGCCATTTACATCAGTCACTGGCACACCAAACTGGCCTGACTTTTCAAACATCTCATTCCTTGCTTTCTCGTCTACCCCAACATTGACTTCTTCATATTTGACATTATTAGCTTTAAAGAATTCTTTAGTTTTGACGCACCATGGACATGTACTTGTACTATAAATTTTAACTTTAGGTACTTTTGTCATTTTTCTTTCACCTCAACTTTGAACATAATTAGTATGAAATCTAAACAAAAATAATATTAAAACAAATCTAGCAGCAACCTTTTCCTTTTCCCATTTTAATTAACCTCCATAAGTATAAATCCATTCTTTTTTCTTATGTCAAAAACCACGAGTTCAATCATAGCTCATCTTGCTTATCGCAATTTTTATTAGTGGTTTTTGAGCAGTGACATGCGAGAGTTCACTCTCGCTCACTCATCTCTCAGAATTCTAATAGAATTCTGACATTTAATAATCTTTCTTTTTTAGCAATTAAGAAGGAAAGAAAAGAGGGTGTAAGAAACTTTCCTTTCTTAATCAAAATTTAGTATATTAGCATAATTTAACAAACTATCTTTTAAGGGTTAAATAGAAGGTTTAATTGATTTTTTAACTTATCATACTAAATTCCAGCTCATAAAAATTATTAAAGTATAGAATAATACACCTATTATAAAGTAAACTGGCTTTTCAGCTTTGTCGCTTGGTAAAGATTCCCTTATTACAATATAAAGCAAAGTCCCTGTTACGAATGATATAAGCTGGCTGAATATGGAAGAGGTAAACTCCAAAAAATTAATTCCAATAAATGTTCCCAACAAAGGCGCCATAGAGTAAATTATTGCTGATGCTTTGTTTTCGAATTTAAATTCCTGCGGCAAAATTTCAGCTATTATGTAAAGAAAGAATGGCACAAAAAAAAGCAATGTTTGAGCTAATCCTTTTGAAGTGAAATTCACTAATACAACTCCAATTAAAAAATTATAGATAAAGAAGTAAGTGACATGAATGCTTTTATGATAAGTATATTTATTTTTTAATTTGCCAAGTCCTTTATAAACATACTGCTCAACAAGGTTTAATGTGACAAAGCCTAGTAAAACATAAAGAAACAGACTATTTCCATAAAGCGAGGAAAATGTGGCTATTTCCGGAAACAAATTCAGGATTATATAGGCTATTGCTGCTCCTGCAGAAAATGACACAAGCTTTTGATTTGTTCTCAATTTTTGCGAGAAAATATATTCTGTAACATAGTCAGCAAAGCTAAGAATACCAGCTAATATCAATGATAATGCATGAAAAGTCATATCAACCTCTTATCGATAAGAAATAAATTTATAATTTATAAGATATTTAAACTTTGTCATTTAAAAATTGACTGCGTGCTTTGTGATTTCCATATTGCAGCTGTGGTGCTCTCTGCACCAATCTTCGCATTTTGCTGCTGTTTCTTTATTATTATACGCGAAATTACATTCTTCGCATATGTAATACTTTCCCTTGGGTTTTATAACAGTTTTTACCATAGTAACTCATTACCTATTTTCTTGAGTAATTATTTGCACCACCTACAATTGAATTTTTTGGTCATAATCATCACTCTGAAAGTTTTGAAGGTATTTGTAACGGATAGCCAATAACAATAAGCAACAAACCTGTAATAGCAACGTACATTTCCTTTTCCATTTCACGAATTGTCTGCATATAGATTTTGTGCTCTCTTATGACGCGACTATGCACTAAGAGTACACTTATAATTACCAAAATCTTTCCTAAAAGATCAAACGTAAAGCCGATAAATGCTAATTTCATTTTGACATTCGCCGAATAGGATGACCTCCAAATTGATTGCGCAGAGCAGTTAAGATCTTACCTATGTAACTAGGAGTCTTTACTGATTGCTTTCTGAATTCAAAAGCATGTTTGATGGTTTTTGCTTTGACATTTAATTTATCTGCAGTTCTTATTGTCCATTCTGCTTCTCCCGTATGTGTAACAGTTCCAGATACTAATTTTAAGTCTGCCCCAAATTCATTAAAAGCCTTGCCTAACCACCCTATAAGACGTGATTCTATAACACTACCATTATTGTAAACTTCAGATGCTTTTATGAGATCGATATTGAATGGTGACTTTTTAAGTATTGTAAATCCTTCTGCAATAGATTGCATCATACCATATTCTATTCCATTATGCACCATCTTGACAAAATGACCTGCTCCATTACCCTTAAAAAATGCATAACTTCTTGCCAAATTAGAGAATAACACTTCTAATTGCTTGAAATTCTTTTCTTTGCCACCAATCATTAACGCAGCGCCATATCTTGCTCCTTCGGGTCCTCCAGATATTCCTACATCTATAAATTCTATTTTCTTTTTTGCTAGAGTTTTTGCCCTTCTTATAGAATCAAGATAAAATGAATTTCCACCATCAATGATTATGTCTCCTTTGTCTAATAAATCGGCTAATCCCCCATTTGAAAAAAGAACATCATCGATTTTGTCATGCGGAATCATCTGCCAAATTACTCTAGGCTTTGAAAGCTTATTTACCATTTCTTTTAATGAATAAACCCCACTGAAATTGCTGAATTTTTCTAATTCTTTTGTTGGATCAGGCGATCTATTGTAGCCAATAATATGCCAACCTTTGTCAAGCAATTTAAGTGTGATATTTTTGCCCATCTTTCCCAATCCAATAATTCCTATTTCTTTTTTTATCTCTGTTAAAGGAAATTCTTGTTCAATTCTTTTTGCTATCTCAAATACGCCATAATCTTTGTTATAAATATGCAATTTAACGATATTTTTTCTCCAAAGTTTAGATATTGGAGCGATAAATCTCCAGCCAGCCATCGCCTCTTCGCTTGTTGGGAAGAATGTTTGATTACCATCTATCGCATCAAGAATCAATTTTTCGTATTCTTCAATATAACGCCTTGTTTTGCTAGTTTTAAAATTGAAGTCAAAGCTCTGTTCTTCAAGTTCATATTTCTGGCCAGGCTTTTTTGCCCAGAATCTTATTGAGATACCAGGCTTAGGCTCTATCCTGAAAATGAGAGCATCTTTATAGTGCTCTTTTACACCTTCAGGGCATAAACATGGAATAGAGTGACGGAAAGTAAAAATTATAGCCTTGTAAACTTCAGGCAATTTCTTTCCGCTCTCTAGGAATATTGGGACACCTTGCCATCTAGGCAAGTTAAGATAAGTTTTAATTTTGAAATATGTCTCGATATTTGACTTTGGATTTACACCTTTTTCATTCACATATCCTTTGTATTGCCACCTTACAGTATTTTTTTTAATTTCATCTTTCCTCATTACCTTAAGTTGTTTAAGAAGCTCTGCTCTTTTGCTTCTTATTGCCCCTGGAGAGAACTCACTTGGGTTGTCCATTGTTGTGAGAGCAAGCATCTCAAGTAAATGGTTTTGCCCAACATCAAGCAATGCCCCAACAGTGTCATAGAAATTTCCTCTTCCTTCAACATCTATCTTTTCAAGTAATTTTACCTCAATTTTTTCTATGAGTTTGTTGTTCCAGCAACTTTCAAGGAAATTATTTGCAAACCTAAAAGCCATAATATTTTGCATCGCCTCTTTAGTTAGATAATGATCAATGCGGTAAATCTGTGCTTCTTTGAAGAGTTTACCAAGCAAGTTGTCTATCTTTATTGCTTCTTTTAGATTTTTTCCAAGTGGTTTCTCAATTAGCAATCTTGTAAAGCCTTCTTCTGGACTGCAGGCTTTTGTAAGCTTAGATGCTGCAAGATTTCTAAGAATTATTTCATAAAATTCAGGGGGTGTGGCTAAGTAAAATATTTTGTTGGAGCATACTTTCCATTTCTCATCGATTTTTTGTACTTTTTCAAAAATCTTTTTGTAATCATTAAAATTTTGTAAAAGTCCTTGTTGGTAAGTAAAGAGGGTTAGGAATTCTTTTAGTTTTTCTTTGTTATATTTTTCTCCGTGCTTTATCAAAGCTTTGCCAATATGCTTTTGAAAGTAATCATCTCTGATTTTATCCATTGCAAAGCCAATTACAATGAAATGCCTAGGAAGCTTGTCATTTTCAAACAAATGAAAAAGAGCAGGGACTATCTTTCTAGCAACAAGATCACCAGTAGCCCCTAATATGACAAATATGGTAGGAATTCCCATTTTTTTTGTCATTTTTTAACCTTCATCTCAAATTTTCTTAAAGCTTTAATTTGTACCTATGTAAATGTAAGGAGTGATTTGTGAATATTCCGGTTTGTTTGTGTTGTGTGAAACTCTTACCATATTAAATCTTCTAAATCCTTTCATTTTTTACCTCCTTAGAAGCGATAAGAAACATTGCATGAGACCAGCCAAGAGGAAAAGCAGAAATAAAATTGCCAGTACTTTTTTCCAACTGCTCGGGCATTAAACCAAGCTCTGTGGTTTTATCTGCAACGAACTTAATTAACTGTGAGGCTTTCAAAATTTCTCCAAGCTTTGCATAATATATAGCCAACCAAAGAGTTGTTATTATCCAAGGATTGCCTCCATAATACGTATCATTAGGGTATCTTCCTATGCCTCCTATAATATAATTAAAACTTTTTTCAATCTGCTCTGCAGTACTTCTCATTTTTATATCGTTTTCATTAACTATTTCAAAAGGAAAGCATAATCCAAGAAGGCTTGCGTCTATTGTATCGTCTAAAGGTTTCACTGATTTTAAAAACCGCTTCTTTTCCTCGTTCCATAAATGTTCTACAATTGCATTCCTTATTCTTTCTGATGCTATGCTGCACTCTTTTGAAAGTTTAGAATTACCCAGAACTTCTAATATTTTAGCAGCTTCTCTAAGTCCAGCGCACACAGCTGCATTTGTGTACGCATTAGCCCCATGTCTTTCTTCCCACAAGTCAAGGCTTGAAACAAGAGAGTCTTCATTAATAAGCTGAATCAGATGTTTTGATGCTTTTTCGACTGTGATTTGCATTTGGTCAAGAAAATTCTTCCTTTTAGGTAAACCCTTAGTTAGTTCATAATGTTTTGAAATTCCCCAAAGTATAATACCTGCTTGATCGCACTGCATTCCCCAAGTTGGTCCTGGGCAGCATGCTTCGATATAGTATCTTTGGTACCAGCTTCCATCCTTTTCCTGCGCCTTTTTGCACCACAGGTAAAAAGCTTCAGCCTCATTGTAGAATCCATACAAATCCATTGCATAAGCCATATAAGCAGCATCTCTTGGCCAGCAATAGCGATAATCTGGCTCTAGGCAGGGTGCTGCTATAAAACCACCATGAGCGCTGCAGTGAAGCGCTTTAATTAAAAATAATGAACGTTTAATAAGACCGTTTACTTTCGTATATTCTATATATTTATTAATCTGCATTTTGTCTATTTTAATTCTCTTTTTAATCATAACACCTTTATTTTTTCTTGCAAAATCTAAAAGATTAGAAACTTCTTGTTTATTTCTTCCAAAACAAAAAAATATAGTTAATTGTTTATTGTCATTTGGTTCGATATTCAAATCCCATGAAAGAGCAGAATTTACCCCATTAGTACCAAAGTATAAAGCAAGATCATTATTATTTAAGTTCCCATCATAAACATCTCCAAATGCATCGCTTTTCTCTCCATGAACTCCACATTGATGGCCATAACTTTTTTCATCACCTCCATATACAAGATAGCAGTTTCTCTTGTACGCAATTATTGCATCTATTTCCTTATCAAAGTAGGTGGCATCGCCAATAGGAGTTTCAATTAGGTGCGTGTCTTTGTAGTAAAAGAATTTCAAAGAAATATTTCTTTTGCTTGAGAAGCTAAAGCTGCGAACAAGTATATCTTTTGTTGGGAATATAAAATCTAGCACTTTAATTTCAATATCACCATTTCTAAATTTTGTTTCTAAAACATTTGTGTTTTCTAAATATCTCTGCTCTTTACTCCAAGGTAAGTCAGTTAGCCACGAAAAATTGTTATCAAAAGAAACTCCAGGCAAAGAGGCATGGATATGCTGAGGGTAATCTATGGTGGGCCAGAAAAGATACCTAAGTTCTCCATTTTTTCCTATAGTTGCTAGCATTTTACAATTTCCTATTACTCCTTGTTCAACAATCATTTTTCTTATTCCACACAACAAGCCATATTATCCAGATTCTGCTCAAAGCTTTGCGCAACT
>CAZUWB010000014.1:0-12838 GCA_964623945.1 uncultured Methanosarcinales archaeon
CTGCGCTGTTGATAATGCCATATATTTTAAAATCTGCTTTAATTATTTAAGGGTTTTTGTTTTTATAGTAGAAAAACTTTATAAATTCTGCATAAAAGTCAACACTTATGGCATCACTAAAAGGGTTAAAAGAAAAAATTAAAAGAATAGAGGACAGAAATAAAAAAGTAGAGTTTGATAAAGCATGGGAATTAAGCTACTCTAGAAGATTCCTTCTTCTGCTATTTACTTATCTCACAATTGGATTTTATCTGCAAGCAATTAGAATTCCACAACCATGGTTAAATGCTATTGTCCCTGCAATTGCCTTTATGCTTTCAACATTAACATTGCCATTTTTCAAAGATTTATGGTTAAATTATATTTATAAAAAATAATTAACCCAAAAGTTTATATTATTTCTTCCCTTCTAAAACATCATGCAAATCCCCATTAGACAGCATAAAGGCTATGATCCTCTTGGAGCTTGCGGAAAAGGAAAATGCCCAATATGCGCTAGGAACAATGCTATTTTTAGAGTTAAAAATAAAATTGAGAAAGAGGAATTTGTAAGCGATGCTGTTGCGCCTTTTGTAGGAAGGTTTGGTTACCCTTATGTCAATGTAGGAATTCTTGCACCACCCGAGCAACGAGAAGATGCTTGGCTATTTGACGCTCCAAAATATTGGTCAGCAGAAAATTTTGAAATTCCAAAAATTGTAGATTTCAGATCTTCTTTGCTTAATTCAAGGTATAATCTCAACATTAAAAAAAGAGTAAAGCTGTTAGAGATATCGCAAGATATTGCAATGTCTTCTAAACCTACTGATGTTGAAATACAATTAATTGAAAAGCCGAGGTTCAAATTAAACCTTGATTCTCACATGGCACCTACTGGACCAAATGCAAGATTAAAAAAAGCCTTGATAACTGAAAATCCGAAAATACACACTAAAGTGTACAAAGTTTTTGAAGACACTGATTTGAAAGCGCAAAACGCCATAAATTATCTTTATGAAAACAAGTTTGACGAGAACTTTTTAAGCAAATTATTAAGTGTTGGTACATTAGGTATAAAATCTGACAGGAAGCTTGTGCCTACAAGATGGAGCATAACTGCAACAGACGATATTATTGGAAAAAATTTGATAAATGAAATTAAAGATTACAGTGAAATAAATTCTTGCTATTCATTTTTTGGAAATTATTTGGGTAATTATTATTTGATTTTAATGTTTCCAGAGATTTGGAGCTATGAATTGTTTGAAACTTATGCGCCAACTAACTGGAACTTTAGCAGATCACTAAGATACGGAACCGATTATGAGAATTATTTTGGAAGGAAAGATTATGCAGATAATACTGTAGGGGGTTACTACACAGTAAGGCTTGCAATTCTTGAAAAATTAAAGGAAATGAAAAGACAAGCATCTGTTTTGGCTTTGAGGTTTATAACAGATGAATACACAATGCCTTTGGGTGTTTGGGTAACAAGAGAAGCTACAAGAAAATCAATGAACAACAATCCAATTGAATTTTCATCAAAAGAACTAATGTTTGAATATGTTAGAAAATTGATAAAAAGAAAGTTTAACTATAATGCAGATTATTTATTAAGAGCAAGCAGGTTATTAAAAAATATAAAACAGCAGAGAAAAATATTTAATTTCGTTTAATAAAACTCCAATATTATGAAGAATTTTAAGGGTACTTTGAGTTTTTTAATAAAATATAAAAATGAAATTTATATTTTCCTTTTCATTAATTATATTCTCTTTTTCTTAATAAAAACATCAAAAATTCCATTTTTTGAATTTATATCTAACAAGAAAATTCCTTTGCTGATTTATTTATTTTGGGCTTTTCAAAGTTTTTTTGTGAAAAAGTCACTTTTTATAATAATAGCTACTATATTTTTTATTTTAATGTTATTAATGTTGGATTTTATTATTTGCCGCTATATTTTCAAATTTGCAGAATTTTTGAGGAAAAATGATAAATACCAAAATAAAATAAACTTTATTAAATCTGAATATTTTGTTGTTTTATTTTTGTTAATTTTCTCTGCTGTAATAAGGTTTGGCTTTTTGAATGCAGGACTTTACCACCACGACTCTTTTCAAACTGCAATGGCTGTTGAGAAGGCAGTCAATGAATACCGCCTATACGGCATTGGCGGCGGCAGGCACGGCATAGTTTTGGTAAATTCGTTATTCTTCTATTTTTTAAAGACAATCCTCGGTCATGAAACTGCTGAATTTACTGTTAATTTTACTTCAGCCTTATTTGGGACTTTGTCTGTTTGGGTTTTGTATTTATTGATAAAAAATTTATTTAATGACAGAATTATAGCATTCTCCTCAGCCATATTGTATTCGGTAACTCCGGTTTTTCTGTCTGTCTCTACTTTTGCAAAAGAGCACACCTTAGAAGTTTTCCTTGCTTTGTTGTCAATTTTGATTCTTGTAATAGGCATGAAAAAAATAAATTACAACCTTATTTTGTTGTCTGGAATAATATTTTCTTTGTTGATTTTTGTCCGATTTCCCTCTGTACTCATAGTTTTTAGCATGATTTTTCTTATTTATAAAAATACAAATGCCAATTTAAGAAAATTAAAAGCATTTTCATTTTTTCTTGCTCCATTTGCAGTTTTTGCAGCCCTCTACGTTTTGTTCAGCTCTAATGTGCTTGTAAACGAAGCAAAGAGCAATTTCTATCCATTGTCATTGGAAAATCCGAATTTTTTATTCAACAATTTTAAATATTCTGTGGAAGGGGTAACCTTTTCGCTGACTCTTGCAGGACTTTTATTATCCCTAATTGGCTTGGCGCTTTTGTTTAAAGATAACAGACACTTATTTTATTTCTTGATATTGCTTTTTATTCCGTTATATGTTTTTTATACTGCAAGCAACACAATAGCGCACAGGTTTTTTTCCTTGCCACTTGTGCCTTTAATAATTTCACTTTCATATGTTATATATAGCATCAGGAGAAAGGACTCTTATGCAGGCACTTTAATTCTTATCTTGCTTATAATAGTTTTTTTTATGAACATTTATCCGGTAATAAAATTCAGGCACGAGTTTTCTGCCTTTAAGGAATTAGCTGTAATGGTTAACAGCAACGCTAATCCAAAAGATTCTGTGGTGATATTGTACGGTGATGATACGCCTGCCTTGAATTACTATTCTAAAATACCTACTAAAAGCTGCGATTATTACCAAGATAAAGAATCTCTGGACAAATTCCTTGATAGCCTTAATTCATTGCTTATGCAAAATCTGAAAGTCTATATCAGCGGCTCTTGCTTTGGCTTGGGGGGCAGCGAAGAAAGAGCATTTTTCATGGAGCAGATGAATCAAAATTTTAAGGGATCTGTTGTTGCCGAATACATAAGCGACGACTACCATCGCGGCTCTATAAAGCCGACTATTAAAAAAATCACAATGTTGAGGTTGTACGACAAAAACAGCCAAAAAGGCTATGAGATTACTAGTTTAGGTGTAAAGCTTTAATAAAATAAAAATGATACATTTAAATATAACCTAGACTTTCAATTATTATAAAATGGCTAACAAAATCTTAAGCAAAAATTCTTTATTGTCTTTGTTAGCTCTAAATCTATTGCTTCTACTACTGTTATAAGACCCAAAACTTAACATATTCTAAAAGGGTCTTTGCATTGTTGGTTAAGTTCTAGAATATGTTAAAAATCAAAGATTTTTAAGCATGCTCGGAAATGCGAAGCATTTACCGACATGTTATAAAAATAAAATAAATTGATGGAGGAAAAATAAAATGGGAAACAATCCAAATGGACAAACAGAACACATAACAAATATTGGTTTAGTTAATTTGGCAAATTCACTTGCAAAAGAAGGTAAGACAGCAAGTATTGTTGAAGATAGAAAAGGTTTAATGCGCATCGTTGGAGTTTATATTAGTGTACCCAACGGAAGCGAAGGTAAAGTACTCACTTATTATATACCGAATGCATCAAAAGATAATTTTACGGGCATGGATCTAAGGAACACACAAGCAGTTATCGAGATGGTTCAAAGACAGGAAGGGTATAAGTTTATTGGGACTTATTGATAATTATTATTTTATTTTCTTTTTTATTTCTTCCAATTCATTTAGAAATCTCTTTATAGTTTTAACAACATGCTCTGGCTGAGTTTTTAGGATTTCAGAGACTTTATTCAAAACATTCCCTTTAAATTCTTTCTTTATAGTTAATTCCAAATTTTTCAAAGTTATTTCTTTTTTCTTTTCCAATGATTTTTTCGCTGATTTCCATTTCTCAAATAACTCATCAACTCTTGATGGGAGATGCTCGATTTCAACTTGCAGCAATTTAGCAGCGTCTTCTAAAATATTCATCTCTGATTTCTTTTCCTTTTGCGCTGCTTCGCCAGCAGTAAAATAAACCCTAACAATGCCATCGCTTATTTTTGTTGCCTTCAAAATCTTTATTTCACCGGCTTCTGATGTGTTCCTTAAATGAGTGCCACCGCAAGCTTCTACATCAACATTATCAATGTTAACAATCCTAAGCAATTTTCCAGGAACTGCTCCCCCTTGATAGATGTTCATGCCATACGTTTGCTCGGCTTCTGTTCTTGGCACGAAGCTGCTTTTCACATTTATAGACTCTTTAACTAATTTATTTGCCTCTTTTTCAATTTGTTGCAATTCTTCGTCTGTAATGCTTTGGTAATGAGTCAAATCAATAGTTGCATAAGCAATATCTTTCTTAGCTCCTGCTTGGTTTATATGATTGCCAAGCACTTTTTTTGCAGCAGCATTTATTATGTGAGTTGACGTATGATGCTTTGCTAACTGCAGTCTTCTTTCCAAGTCAATTTCACATTCAACTTCTTGGTTTTCTTTTAATTTTGTATTTTTATCCAAAACATGCACTATTATTCCGCCTTGTTTAAAAACATCAATCACTTTTTCTCCGTTAATTGTGCCAGTATCATGTAGTTGCCCACCGCTTGTTGGATAGAAATAAGTCTCATCCAAAATTACTTTATTATCAATAACTTTCACAACTTTAGCTTTGAATTTATTTTTTGTATAATCATGATAATACATTGCTTTTGTTTCAGGTACATTCGTTAAATCTAGTTTTTCTTCTCTTTTTGTTGCATGCTCTTGCTCTTGTTTTGCATGCAGCTCAGCAACTCTCACATAGAAATTTTCTGGCACATTTATTTTTTTATCAAATTTTAATGCTTCTTCTCTGACAATTTCTGGAGTGATTCCATGACTGTCATACAACACAAGCAATTTCTTATCATTCATATCTTCTTTGATCAATTTTGAAATCATCGAATACGTCTTTTGTTTTGTTGCTTCATATTTCTTTTTTTCAACATCTAAAATTTTTGTTGCTTCATCAAGATTTTCGCTTAGTTCTGGAAATAATGGCTTTAAGTAATCAGCATGCCATCTGCAAACATCAGGCAAATAAATGCCCCATTTGTATTTGTCAACAAATGATAATGCCCTTCTTAAAATAACTCTTAAATTATATCCGCCGCCAACATTGCTTGGCAAAGCTCCATCGCTTAAAGCAACAAGCAAAGCTCTTGAATGCTCTGCAACTGAATAAAGAGCAGCTAACTCAAGAATTTTTTTTCTTAATTCTTTTACATCATAGCCAACTTTCTTTGCAACATCCTGCCAAACTTTTTCTATGTCTTCTACTTCATCAACATTTAAGTAAGAAGAATAAGGCAGGAATTTTTCCATTAATTTTTCATCTACTTTGACCCCTGTTATTTCATACAACTTTTTCACAACAGTTGGAAATGTAGTTTCATAGCTTGTTGATTTTCCTTGAGTAAACCAAGAATTTCTTTCATGCCCCATGCCCATGTCAAGAACTTTCAAATTAAGCTCTTTGTAACCGCTTGGCGTCACTTCATAAAGCATGTAAACTTGATTGCCAAGCTCAAGACCTCTTGAAAAATACTCCATGCAAGGGCCAAAATTTCCACCACCTGCCCATGCATCTTCATGAAATGTTATTTCCTCATTTTTTAATCCAAGCCCTTGCTTAAGCCAATTATGAATGTCTGTAAAGAATCTTGCTTGGCTCCAGTCTTTTGGCTTCATAAAAGCATGCTGCCCAATCATAACAAAAGCGCAGTAATGAGCTCCTGTAATGCCTATGTTGTCAATGTCGTTAAAGCGCAAGCACATCTGCGGCACAACTAATGGGTTTGCCGGTGGCTCAACTTCGCCACTAACAACATAAGGCTGAAAATCATAAATAGATGCTTGAACAAAGTCTGTGTCATCTCTCCAGCGAGCAACAACAGGATACCTTTTTATCGGCGTGTAGCCCCATTTCTTGAACAATCTTGCAAATTCATTCCAAACTCCAATATAATCAAGCTTTTTTGTTGCTGGAGTATTTCCAATAAACCTGAAGCCGCCTGAGCAAGCAGGATTGCCGCAAACATCGCTGCTCATTACAGACCAAAAATAAGTGCCGCACTTCTTGCAATGCTTTCTGCTGAATCCTTCGGATTTAAGCACAGAAGTGGCATAATACTTCTCAGGCTCTCTTGAAGCCTTTTCCTTAAATTCTCTCTTTATTTCTTTGTCAGTTGGCATATGAATAAAATAGTTATTAGTTTATTAAAAATTTATTGTTTTTTATAGTCTGAAAATAATAAAAATATAAATATTACAAAATAAATATCACAAAAATGCACTTCAAGGACAGATATATCTAAAGGAGATAAATGCCAAAAATAAATAAAAAATATATCGGCTTATTCTTGATTTCAATAGCGACATTAATGCTAGAAATTTCATTAATAAGGTTTTTTTCAATATCGCAATGGTATCATTTTGCATTTATGGTCATAAGCATTGCGCTATTTGGCATTGCAGCCTCAGGCACGTTCTTATTTATAAAAAACATCAAAAATCCATTGTTCTTATCTTCAACGTTATTTTCTTTGTCAATAATAATAGGATTTTTCACAACGAATAACATATCATTTGACCCTTATAAGGCAGCTACAAATCCAGCACATATTTTTGTTTTACTGTTATATTATATCTTTTTATCTTTGCCCTTCTTTTTCTTTGGGATTATAGTTGCATTCATATTTTCACAAAACCAAAAAAATTCCGGAATTGTTTATTTTTATAACTTATCAGGTTCTGCATTAGGCACAATTTTAGCAGTACCTTCGTTGGCATTTTTAAATACAAAAGTTATTTTCTTGATCTCCTTAATTGGTTTTTTTGCATCGTTATTTTTGATAGAAAATAGAAAATATCAAAGGATAATTTGGTTTTTGATTATTTTGAACTTATTATTATTTTTTTCAAAAATTGACATTAATATTTCCCAATACAAAGAGCTAAATCATGCGCTTAATGTGCCTAATTCAAAATTAATAGCAACAAAATGGAATTCTTTTTCTAAGGTGGATATAGTTGATAGCTCTTTCACAAGATATGCCCCAGGATTAAGCTTGTCTTTTAGAGGCAATCTGCCAGAGCAAATTGGTATTTTAGTTGATGCTTCTAATATGAACTCTATAACAAAATATGACAATTTAAGTTTTATAGGGTTTTTGCCAATGTCTTTGCCTTATCACTTAAAAGACAAACCAAAAGTTTTGGTTGTAAATGCCGGCGCAGGTTTAGACGTACTGACGGCATTAAAAAATAATGCATCAGTCACAGCGCTTGAAACAAACCCCATTGTAATCAATTTATTAAAAAATGAATACAAGGAACTCTCTGGAGACATTTATAATAAAGCAGATGTCCATTTTGAAGAAGGGAGAAGTTTCGTAAAAAAGGGCACAAAATATGATATTGTTGTTATTTCTTTGGCAGGCAATGTTCTAAGTGGTCCATCTGGAATTACAAGTTTAGCAGAAAATTATCTCATGACTGTAGATGCTTTTAGAGATTATTATAATACATTAACAGAGGACGGATTATTAATTGTTACAAGATGGCTTTTTAACCCGCCAAGGGAAGAATTAAGGCTTTTTTCATTGGCATTAGAAATTGATAAAGAAGGAGGTAAAATTGCAATGCTTAACTCTTGGAATACAGTTACATTATTGTTAAGCAAAAAAGATTTAGATGAAAAAATTATCAAAAAAATCAAAGAATTTGCCGATAAAAATAAATTTGATATTATATATTTGCCAAAACAATTTGACTTTGAGCCAAATAAATATATAAAATTTAAAGAAGCATACCATTACAACTTAATACAAGAGTTATTGCAAAATAAAAATGAATTTTATAAAAATTATTTGTTTGATGTCTCTCCAGTTTATGACGACAAGCCGTATTATTTTAATTTTTTCAAACTATCAAAATTCTTTGAATTAAAGAGAATTCTTGGGCAAAGATGGAATCCATTTCTTGACCCAGGCTTTTTATTGTTTTTCATTTTTGCACAAGCTTTAATTTTGACTTTGCTATTTATTTTTTTGCCATTGTTATTCAAGAAAAAAATAAAAAAATTAAAAAACAAAAAACAATTATTTTATTTCTTTGCTATTGGAATAGGATTTTTATTTATTGAAATTGTTTTAATTCAAAAATTCATTTTATTTTTGGGGCACATTGTATTTTCAACTATAACAATAATATTCTCTATGTTATTGTTTTCTAGTTTAGGCAGCTTATATTCGCAAAAGATTGACGTGAAAAATATAAGAAAAGTTATCTTCATATTAGTTTTGTTAATTATAATTTATTCATTTTTATTAAGATTTTTTATAAACAATTTTATTGCATTAAATTTAACGCTAAAAATAATTTTAACCTCTATTTTCATTTCACCATTATCGTTTTTCATGGGTTTTGCATTTCCATTAGGAATTAAAAGAATAAGTAAAGAATTAATACCATGGGCATGGGCTGTAAATGGCTCTGCTTCCATTTTAAGCCCGATACTGGCAATAATGCTTGCTTTGTTTTTTGGGTATAATTTTGTGTTTATTTTGGCTGGTATTATATACTTAGCCTCTCTTTTGAGCCTTTCCAGTTAACGGCACAAAAACAACGCCTGTTATAAATCTAGTCTCTAAATCATTGTCCTTTTTTGTAACCAAGGTTAATGTTTGGAATTCTCTTGTGCCGCCCAGAGGAATTATTAGTCTACCTCCATCCTTCAATTGCTCGATTAATGGTGGCGGAATATGGTTAACTGCTGCTGTTACAATTATAGCATCAAAAGGCGCTCTTTCTTTCCAGCCGAAATAGCCATCTGCATTTTTTACCTTAACATTTTTATAGCCTTCTCTTTGCAATCTTTCTTCTGCACTTTTAGCTAATGGCTCAATTATTTCAATGGTATAAACTTCTTTAACTAGCTCAGCAAGAACTGCTGCTTGGTAACCACTACCTGTTCCTATTTCAAGTACTTTATCGTTTTTGCCAACATTTAGTTCTTGAGTCATTAAAGCAACAATATAAGGCTGACTAATTGTTTGCCCATAGCCGATAGGCAAAGGCCTGTCATCGTAAGCATTAGCTACTAAGTTATCAGGCACAAACCTGTGTCTTGGCACTTTCTCCATAACTGCCAAGACCATTTCATCATTTATATCTCTTGCTCGCATATGGTTTTCTACCATATATTTTCTTGCTTCATAGAATTCATCAATCTGGCTTTGATTTTGAAGGCTTTGGATATCACTTATTTCATCAATTTTAAGGTTTTGACTTACAATGAGAAATATAATTAGTGCTACAATAAAGAAAAAAATAATTTTGATTTTTTTTGGTATATTCATCTTCGTGTGTCAAAAACACAATTACAGCCATAGAGGATTAAAAATTTATTGTTTTTCAAAAGAAAAAGTATATATATCAATAACTTAATTGAAAATAAAATGGCAAGTCCTTTATTCGCAATAGTGGTTGCTCTTGTTTTGGCATATTTCTTCTCTGAGATGCTTAAGTACTTTAATATTCCAAGAGTAATCGGGCAGATTTTGGCTGGTGTTGTTCTTGGCATTCCAATTATAAAGAACTTGCTCTTTACAAGTGAAGTAGTATCGGCATTTTCATTTATAACAAGCATAGGCATAATTTTGCTGTTCTTTTTTATAGGACTGGAGATAAACCTCACTAAGTTCAAAAAAAATTTTAAGGAATCTTCTCTGATAGCTATCTTTAACACATTAATACCGCTAATCACGGGATTTCTAGCTGGAAAGTTTCTGTTTCAATTCAATAATATTACATCTTTGATAATAGGAATATCAGTTTCTGTTAGCTCGCAAGCAATCTCGCTTGATATTTTAGAAGAAGTAAAACTCCTGAAAAGCAAGATAGGAAACTTGATATTATCCTCAGGCACAGTAGATGATGTATTTGAGCTGGTTCTTATTAGTTTTTTATTGATAGCATTCCGTTCAACAATTGTTAATCCTGTGAGTTTTCAAAAGTTTCTTTTTGATATTATTGGTTTTGTATTGTTGATTATACTATTTAGAATTTCATTAATACCCTTTGCTTTAAAAATATTTGAAAAGGAAAAATCACAGGCTAGCCTTTTCATGGGAGCTTTGATAATAGTTCTTATGATGGCATCTCTTTCTGAACTTTTCGGCATCGGATCGCTTATAGGCGCTTTAATTGCAGGAATTCTTGTCAGGCAGACTCTTATTACTGGAGAAGACAGAAAACCTTGGAGAAGAAATGAATTGTCACATTCTATACATGTGATCTCTTTTGGATTTTTGATACCGCTGTTTTTTGTGAATGTCGGATTAAACACACACATTGATACACTTTCATCAAATATATTTTTGGTTTTTGCGTTAATTTTGATTGATATTCTAGGGACTTTGGCTGGAACTATGATAGGAGTTTTGCTAAGCAAAGGCACTTTAACAGAAGGTTTAATCGTGGGATGGGGGCTTATTCCAAAGGGTGATACAGAGCTTGTAATAGCCACCTTAGCACTCAACAATGGATTAATAAATATTGAAATATTCACTGTAATAATAACTGTAGCTTTTGTTAGTACATTTATATCCCCAATTGTCTTTAGAGCATTAGTAAAAAAACATTCAGAAATAGTGGCATAATTCTAGTCAATTATTAAAGCCCTCTGATTTAGAAATTTACACAGACTTATACACAACGTCATGCGCTCTCACTGGCTCCTCAACCTTCAGTCCAATTGACTGGCCAGGCTCTGCGATGTCAATTTTATCCTGCTCTATCTGCATCGAGTGCACTTTCTGCTTGAAATTAGTTGTGTGCCCCTTTATATGTATAGTATCTCCAACTTTTATGCTGCCGTCTGTAACTTCAACCACAGCAACCCCTATTTTTGTGAAGTAATGGCTTACCTTTCCAATTTGCATTTCTTCAGATTCTTCCATAATTCACCCCCGATTAAGTATCTGAAATTCAGAAGTATTTAAATTTAACGATGTTATAAGCTGTAAAGTTAACGTTTGGTGAAAACAATAAAAAATTATGAATTTTTTGCCATAAAATATGCGTCATATATAAACGCTGAAAATGCAAAAACTGTACCAATAGTTCCCAAAACAGTCATAGGCGATTTTAGAACTTCTGTATTTACTATTGCATCTAGTATTAGAAAAATCCAAGATAAAATAAGAAGATAAGAAAACCCTTTACGCTTACCTAAATACAGATATCCAAGAGGTGGAATTACATTTAATAACCCAGCTAACCATGGTTTCTTAGTCTTTTTCAATGACAATTTTATCCCCTTTGACTTCACCTTCCAATTCATTTCTTCTTTGGGTGCTCAACTTTAATCATCAAATCTTCATTGCCTACTGGGCATATAAACTCGTTTTCATTTATATAAGTATAAGCGGAATAAACAGCAGTTACTCCCTCGCTTACGCCAGTGATAGCCTGCTTGAAAACTGTGTCGCAAACATCGCCTGCTGCGAAAAAGCCCGGAATATTAGTTTTAGACTCCCTGTCAATTATTATCTCTCCTTTTTCGTTTGTTTTAACTCCAATGTCTTTAGCCAATTGTGATAAAGCTGTATGCCCTATAGCCACAAAAATAGCATCTAATTTCAATGTTGTGCTTCCGTTGACAGGCTTGCTCAAAACAATGCCCTTAACAATTTTATCTCCAATTATCTGCTTGCTGTTGACATTTGTTATTACCTCGATTTTTGGATTTTTTGCAACTCTGTCATTGTTTATTGGCTCGCCTCTTAATTTATCGCCTCTAACTAAAACATAAACTTTGCCGGCATATTGCGACATAAGCAATGCCTCTTTTGCGGCGCTGTCTCCCCCTCCAACAACTGCAGCAATTTTATTTGGATAGATTGCACCATCGCACAAAGCGCAATAATGCACTCCTTTATTTGTAAATTCTTGCTCGCCAGGAATATTTAGTTTTCTCCACTCTGTGCCTGTAGCAAAGATTATTGTCTTTGTTTCATAAGTTTCATTTTCATTAGTCTCGACAAAAAAGCATCCTAAATCTTGCCTAATTTTAATTACTTTTGCTTCTACTTTCTCAATTTTGTAATCTTCTGCATGCTTCCTTAAATTGTCTGCCAATTCCTGTCCTGTTAATCTTATGAAGCCTGGATAATTTTCTACAACATCTGTTAATGTAATTGTGCCGCCTATATTGTCGCCTATCATCAATGTTTTCATATTTAATCTGCCAGCATACATTGCAGCTCCTAGACCAGCGCACCCAGCGCCTATGATAATTGTATCATAACCGTTTTTTGGCAGTTTGTTTTTTTTCATTTTTCTTTTTCTTCTCGCTCAAGGCTTGACAATAATTTTTTCAGCTTTGGCTTCAATTTTGGAATTTCAGTTTTTA
>CAZUWB010000015.1:0-12573 GCA_964623945.1 uncultured Methanosarcinales archaeon
ATTTATTCGAGTGTCCTTGGAACTGGTTATGCATCATGGAGCGGTACAAGCATGGCAACTCCAATGGTTAGTGGAACAGTAGCTTTAATTAAACTTGCTCATCCTGCATATACCGTAGATCAAGTAGAAAGTGCATTGTTCAAGACAGCAAAAGACTTAGGAAAAGCAGGCAAAGATTCAAGCTATGGCTGGGGCAGAGAAGACGCTTATGGAGCAGTAAATTTTGTACCTTAATTTTTAATCTTTATTAGTTTTTTCTTCCTCAAACTTTAAACCACCTATTACAGCTAAATTATCATCAACTAAATTGTTCCTTATCTCCTTGCTTTGCAAAATATCTATTGTTTTTTCCATTGCCTTTTTATCATTTGCTAAAATTGTAAGTATTGTGACATTTCCCTTTGATAAATAAATTAAAGAAGAATCTTTTCTATCGAATAATAAATCATTAATCCTAAATGAATTTTCATCAACTGCTATGCTTATTGGTGCTGCTTTAAAATCGTCGAATAATTCAATTATTATTGTGTCAGTGCTTGCATTTAAACTTCTTTTAATATTTGTGTTAATGCCAGCTTTTGATAAACTGTTTTTCAAATTTATTGCATTGCCACTTAATCCAAAGTTTGTTGTCACTATGTTTACATTCTCTTTGAAAAAATATGGAAAATCTGCAACATTAAATTTTCTATCAGTTTTAGTTAAAAAATCTGCAAGGTTTGAGATAAATCTGTCATTATTAGCAACAGAATTAAATGGCTGATTTATAAATGTTAAATCGCATAAAGCTAAAGTTGAATTTAAATAAACAATAGGAGTAAATTTATTTTTTTCAAAAGAAGAAGCGTATGTGTTTTCGTCTGCAAAAATAACCCCGTACTCTAATGGAAGTATTGGACAAGCAGTATAAAATGCAATTTTGTTCAACCCTTTTGTTATTTCATTTCTTTTAAAATCTCTCAAAAAAATAAACCTAAAATTGCCGTCATTTTCTTTCAGATTGTATAAATAATCTTCTAAGAATACGATATTAAAATTAGTGGCTATGGAATTTATCTTGCTTTTTCTGTCAGGGTCGCCTATTAACAATAATTTTCCATTTTTATTTGAAAAATCCTTTATTAAACCAGTCTCTTCTTTGCTGAATTCTTTTTTCGGTAAGATAACAACAAATGAATTAGCAGCTCTTAGTCTGCTTTGCAAGTCATCAGCATTTTCCAAAAATTCTATTTTGTTGTTTCTTGACGCTATTCTTGAAATTAAAGTGTCTATTTCCCTATTTTCAAAATTATTTTCATGAGATTTATCGATTAAAACAGAGCCTTTTGTTTTTTCAATAGCATCAATAAATTTTTTAGCTTCTTGTTCAGTTGAGAAAATGCTCATATTATGCAAAGATTTTTTTGGAGCAAAATAAACTCCCCTATAGAAAAATAAAGATTTAATCAATATTGTTATTATTATAAAAATTAATATAACTTTAATTATAGACCTAAAATCTTTTGTATATTTATTTAAATTATCAATTTTAAAATTCTCCAATTTTTTTAAATAATTCTTTAGTTTCATCTTGATTCTGGATTTATATAAAGATAATAATTTAAAGGCACAGTATTTGTACTGCTGCTTAAAATACTTTGATTAACTGATAAAAGTATGGTTATCGTTATTCCTGTTTCTTTATTTAACTTAACAACATCATAATTAGCGATATGGGCTAGTTTAGCTGCTTTTCTAACAGCGTCCTCAAAAGTTCCTAAAGAGTCAATTAAGCCTAATTTTTGGGCATCAAAGCCAATGTATATTTTGCCTTCTCCAAGTTCTTCTTTGCTTAGCTTCAACTTTTCGTCTCTTTGAAATAAAACAGCCCTCAAGAAATTTTCTTGAATTAAGCCGATTTGATTTATGAACTCTTTTCTTGATGTTCCTGTTCTTTTAAAAGGTCCAGTTATTACAATATTTTCAGTTATGTTTTCTTCTCTCGGCAAAACAGAAACAACGCCAACGTTGCCGACATCTGAAGAAGGCTTTGAGTAAATAAAATTTGATGCTATTGCAATGTAGTATGCGCCTGACGCACCTATATTATCAATGAAAGCAACAATTGGCTTTTCTTTTCTTAAATCTAATAAAGTCAAATAAATCTCCTCTATAGAAGTTGCCCCTCCTCCTGGACTGTTAATGTCTAAAACAACCGCTTTAATGCTTCTGTTGTCCTTTGCATTTTTTATTGTTTCCACTAATCTATCCTTATCAAAGGTATCTATTACACCTTCAATTTTTATAATTCCAACAATAGGTTGCTTTATTAATTTGTTAAAAATAAAATTACCAAGAAGAATAGAAATTAAAATTAATATAATTAAAAAAATCGAATTTTTATTCTTTTGGATAAATTTAATTATTCCAATTTTATCAAACATTAATTTTACCCCTTTAGAGTGTAATCACTTTGGTATATAAAGCTTTTTCGTTTTTAGTGAAAGACACAAGATTTAGGACAATATAGGTGTCTTTCACTAATTAGAAAACGACATATATTGTCCATGTATTAATGTCGTTTTCTATTTCTATCTAGAATTAAATAAATGGGCCCACGGAGATTTGAACTCCAGACCTCCGGCTGGCCTAGAGAATTCTTGGATTCTTTACTTTGATACCAAAAATCTCGTATAAGACTTGCGTGTTCAAAGACTTTCTCTGAACTCGGCGCTCTAACCAGCCTGAGCTATGGGCCCGCATTGAGCTTTTCCATCCTTTTTTCAAAGTTTAATTCATCTATTTTAGGGCAATAACCAAATTTTGTCCAGTAATTAAATTTGGATAGCTTGTCAGGATGGTTGGAGCCGATGAATTTCATAAACTTTATTAAATTTTCCTTTCCATGAAGCTTTACAGAATCTTTGAAATGACTTATCTTGACCTTAAATTTAAGCTCACTAAGCACTTGATATAGTTGATTTAACAAAGTGTTACTGTGGGTTGATATTTCGATTATTGGATAATAACGGTTTTTTGAGTTGTTTTTTGTAAAATACAAACAACCATCTGTATCAAATAAGCCTCTAAGTATGGCAATTAAGTATTGTCGATTTTTCATGAATTCTTTATTAATCAAGATTTCTCCTTTTTTCCCAAAAGGAAAGCCAAGATAATTATTCAGAAAAATAGCAAAATCTCTGTATTCAAACATAATGAAAATACAATTGCCTTCTTTTCTAAACTTTACCTTAATTTCTCTATTAATAATTTTTTCAATGTTCTCAGATGGTTTTGATAATATTGAATATCAGTTAAGGAATTGCCATCTATTCTAATTGCGTAATGTACTCTTTCTTGATGCTTAAATTTGGATATACAACCATCACCTATAAGAATACCGTAAAACTCAGCTAAATCTTCATCTATTTTGAAATTGTTTAAATTTAACTTTGTTGAACTCATTTCAAATCACCATTTTTTTAAAGTTGAAACAATCGAAAATGCTTTGCATTTTCGGTGTGCCAAAAACCTATGGTTTTTTAGCACTGTGTAAATGATTTTGGTTTAAATATTATAAGCGAGCATGTCCAGTGTCCATTGCTTATAGAATATATAGTTTAGAAAACACAAATCATAATTTAATAGTTGAGACAAACATAAGTCGATTTGAAAATTATGAATGAAAACAAAATTTTAGAAATTTAAAATAATAATTCAGCTATGGGCCCAATAGAATTGCAAGATTTTACAGTAATTTAAATGTTTTTCTGAAAAAATATTTATCCGAATTTCCCTTCTCTGGACAATCCTTCAATAGCCATCCTTAATTTTTCCATATGCCTTTCCAAATCATGCTTTAATTCCCTGTACTCTTCCTTGCACAAAGGATGCCCGTCTTTTTCTGAGTCGTGCAACGCATTCTTATCAATAAATGCAACAATCTTAGAAATCTTGTAAAGAAGTTTAGTTTTGTTATAGTTGCAATTAGACAACATTACTATCACCTCATTTTTTATATTGCTTTGATTTTAGTTTATTTAAATGTTTTCTTTCAGAAAAGTTTAAATACTTTAGATTGGAGTATCTTAAAATTCACACAAGGAGGTGAAACAATGGTAGCTTTGGATGGATTAGGGCAGGCATTTAGTGCAGTACCAACCCAAGCTTGGGCAGTTATACATTTGCTAACCGCACTTGTAGCATTTTGGTTTGCATATAAATTAAAGAACAACAAAAACTGGCTATGGGCTACTGTATTGTACGGTATTACAGGTGTGCTATACACCTTTGTGCACCTAGGACAACTTAATAATTATGCCACGCATATACTAGAGACTGTTTTGGTATTTGTAGCATTCCTGATATTTGGAATGGGTGCTATGAAGAAATAAGCACTAATTTTTTTATTTTTCCTTCTTTTCCAAAATCTATTTATATAAGTTAGGTAATGAAATTCTGTAAAGAGGCTGATTAAAATAAAAAGCAATAAAGCAATATTTTTCTTATTTTTTGCAGTCGCATTAATAATCATTAGCAGCTGCACAAAAGCGGAATGCAAGACTAGTTCTGATTGTGTTACATCAAAACAATGCACTATTCCAAAATGCGAAAAATCAAAATGCACTGAAATTCAGCAAAGAAACTGCTGCGGCAACAATATAAAGGAAAGCATAGAAAATGGAAAACCGGGCAGCCAATGCACATGCCCTCAGGACTATGGCAAATGTGAGGGAAAAGGCAACGTTACAATTGGCTCAAGGACAGAAGATACAAGATATTTAAGCTATTATTGCAATGCAAATGAGCAATGCGTTTTCGGTTTAGACGAAAATGAGGTTTTCCCGCAAAACTTTTTAGATTCAATAAATGTAGGTTTTTTCAAAGTCAGTTCTGTTTTGAAGTACAATACACCATTTGACATAAATAAGGATAGCTTTGAAGTTACAATAAGCCTAGATGATATCAACAAAGACTTGATCTTGCCTATCCAACTAACAAGAATAAAATTATTTTTTAATAGCCAATATGGGGGAGCAGAGCAATTAATCGCTGACCAAGAAGTAAGCAGCATGCTCAATGGTATCGGAGAGAAAGCAGAAATAAGCGCAACACTAAACTTAGGTTATAGGCCGAAGGAAGTAGAAGAAAGCGGCTCATTAAGGTACAGCATAGACTATGTTTACACAAAGAAGGTTTTAAGCGGAAGAGTCAATGGAACAAACGTATATACTGATGAAATAGTAAGGACTACATTTACTGCTCCTGCAAAGCCAATTTTCTTCGTTAGAATCGGATAAAAAATGCTGAATAAGAAAGCCATAGAACTATCGCTCAATTTTCTTGTTATATTCATAATTTCAATAATAATATTTGGATTTGGCATAAGGTTCATATCAAAACTTTCTTCAGAAGCGATTAAACTTCAAGACATTACAATTGATGATCTTGACGAAAGAATAAGTGATGTTGTTTGCGAAGGCTCTGATAGAGTATGCATTGGCAATGAAAGAATGACGATAAGAAAAAAAGAAGTAGGTGTTTTTGGATTGAAAATACTCAATATACTTGATAGCCAGGAATTTGAAATAACAGTCACTCCATCAAATCCTTTGGGATTCAAAAAAGACAACACACCTATCACAAACCCACCTTTGCTAGTTAATCCCGCTTCAAGATCAGTTCCTATAAAAAGAAATGAAGAAGCAAAAGTCGGCATTGGCGTGCAAGTTCCAGCAAATGCTGTATCTGGGACTTATATATTAGATGTCGACATCAAGACTTATGATGGAAAACCGTACAGCACGGTGCAGAAATTATATGTAGACGTACCTTGATTATTGTGCAGCTTTCAAAATATCTGCAAAACTTTTTGCATTTAATGAGGCATTTCCAACTAAAGCACCATTAATGTTGGGCATCCCCAATAATTCTTTTGTATTTTCAGGCTTTACACTTCCACCATAAATTATTCTTATTTTTTTAGCAATATTGGAATTAAACATATTAGAAATAATGCTTCTTATAAACTTGTGCGCTTCTTCAGCATCCTCTTTAGTCGCTGCTTTATGTTTTGGATTTCCTCTGCTTATCGCCCAAATTGGCTCATAGGCTATATTAACATTTAGAATTTGAGTATTTTTTATGTTTTTGAGGCAATTTTTTAATTGATTTTTGATGATTTCTTTTGTTTTGCCTTTTACTCTTTGCTCCAAACTTTCCCCAATGCATAAAATCGGATTTAATGAACGGTTAAGAGCAGCAATTATTTTTTTGTTTATTAAAAAATCATCCTCTCCAAAAAATGCCCTTCTTTCTGAATGACCTAAAATGACATATTTGCATCCGATGTCTTTTATCATAGGAGGGGAAATTTCACCAGTATATGCCCCAGAATCTTCAAAATACATGTTTTGAGCGCCAAGTTTAATATTGCTTTCCTTTAATTCTTTAGAAACAGCATAAAGCGATGCAAAAGACGGGCATACAACATTATCAACATTTTTTATGTTAGCGACTAGTTTTTTCAACTCTTTGATTGTAGAGACAGCTTCAGAAACTGTCTTGTTCATTTTCCAGTTAGCTGCGATTAATTTTTTCATAATCGTATTTTATTTAGTCCTGTTTTTATTCTTTTTCTTTTTTGATTTGAGCAGTAAGAACAAACCAAATAATATAACAACTAAAGATGTTATAAAAACTCCAGTGGATATCCTGATTCCTAAGTCCATAAATAACTGCTCAGGATAAATCTTTACTATTATTTCTTTTGCAGGGTCAAAAAGATAAGTGCCTTTTTCAAAAAATAATTTGTGGAATGACTCAAAACTCGCTGAAAAATCAGAGATTATAAACAAAAATAACGACGCTGCTATTACAATAGTCAAAAATCCCCCAAAAATCAAGACCTTGCCTATAAAATTTATTATTTTGTTGTTAACTTTCAAAATCAATGCAGATGATATCAACAATAATATAAATAAAAAAATAAAGATGTAAAGCGCTGTAGTTGAAATGTGCACTAAATTTTTTACGTCCAATAAATGCTCTTTTTCTCTTTGCGTCAATTCATTTGGAAGCGTATTGTTGTTTCCTTTTATGAAATTCATGACTTTTTCATGCAAGGACATTGCATCAGGAACATCTTCTTGCACTTTGTATTCAGAAAATTTTTTATCATAAAAAGACTCGTCAAAGCTCACCAAATTCAGAGACATAAGCAAAATCAGCAATGGCAGAATAAGAATCAGCAAAAATTTTAAGATTGTGATAAATCTCATATTTAATTATCTATAATTATGACTTTTTTTTCTTCCTCTATAGCTTTTTTAATAGCTTCATCTATAGTTTTTATTTCTTTCTTCTTTGTTATTATTTTATTTTGCTGGTTTTCAGCAAATACCTGCTTAGCTGCTTTGAATGGTATTTCATCTTCTTTTATTTCCTGATTATTCTTCTCTTGTTCTAAATTATCAAAAATATTTGCATTTTCTTTTTCTTCCTTTTCCCTTTCTTCTTTTCTTATGTAATCAGATGGAACATCCTTTTCTTTTGTACCATATTTCTGCTCGTTATATGCTTTTTCATCTTTTTTGTCGCTTGAAAAACGATATTTTGAAGAGCCATAACTGCTAGAATGAATGTCCCACTTGTCCTCATCCCACAATTTTGCTTTGTACATTTGCTAAGATGCAATCAAACCATGCCAGACTGATTTTTTGATTTTATAGCCTTTTTTAATCAATAGCTCTGCTTCTCTATTGTTCCTTTCCAAAACCTCAGCTTCAAACTCAAAATCTGACGTTAAATCGTCTAAATCCAAAAACGGGTTTAATTGCTTCATTTTCTTGCCTCTTTCTATTTATAAATCTTTCGTTTTTAGCCACTAATAAGTAACAAAAATTAAGCCTTTGTTAATATAAGGTCTATCTTCTTTCTCAACATATCTTCAGGATAGGATCCAATAATCCTGTCTACTTCAGCGCCTTTATTAAAAATAATCATGCAGGGAATGCCCCTGACATCATATTGAGATGCAATTTCCTGGTTGTCGTCAACATTCAGTTTTGCGAATTTTAATTTGTTTATGTACTCACTTGACAATTTTTCTAGTGTAGGACTTACAATTCTACAAGGACCGCACCATGGCGCCCAAAAATCAACTAAAACCGGCAATCTGTTTTTCAGAACTTCTTTCTCAAAATCGTCTTTTGTAACATCAAGCATTTTGGTAATTGATATCAACACTCATTATTTAAATTTTTAGTTTTTATCTATAAATCATATACCTTCTTTTGTCCAAATCCAAGTCTGTAAATAAGTCGCATTCTTCTTTAAGCAAACCTGAGCTTGATTTTCCAAATGCTATGATTTCTATTCTGCAGCCAAGCGCATGCCTTAAATGATTAATTAAAGGGACATAATCACCATCTCCGCTGACAATCACTATTGTGTCGAGTTTTGGCGCCAATTCTATACAATCCATTGCTAAGCCAATATCCCAGTCTCCTTTTTTTGCTCCGCCTGCAAAAATTTGCAGATCTTTTGCCTTAACTTCAAAACCTATCTTTTCCAACGCGTCAAAAAAGTTCTGCTCTTCTTTTACATCCGCTTTTATCACATAGGCAATGGCTCTTATAAGGCTTCTGTTGCCAATAGCTGCTTTTAGAATTTGCGCAAAATTAACTTTTGCATTATACAAGTTTTTTGCAGAATAATACATGTTTTGCACATCAACAAAAACGCCGACTCTTTGGTCTCTGAAATGCATAGCCATTCATTCACCTCGCTGTAGGAATACTCTCTTCATATCCGCAATTTGTGCAGTATACTGAACCTTTTTTGAACAGCAAGCTTAATTGATTGCACTTAGGGCAAGCCTTGACAACAGAAAATTTTTGTAATTTCTTTTCAAAATCAGGCTCGTCGTGATTCATAATTAGAATTTATATTTTATCGCTTGTATATAAAGGTTATGATAAAACAAAATTATTGATATTATTAATAAAAAAAATCTAAGATACTACTTAATAATCTCATATTCCTTGACAATTATCCATGTGAATATTAACAAGATTACAGCGCCAGCAATAATCCATGACAATCCAATTGGAACTGTGGCATTGAACATAAGGTAAAGCCCGTAAGCCATAATTCCAAATCCAAGCCAAAGGAATTTGTCCAATACCATTTTCATAATTTCAAATTCCTGTTCCTCTGAAAGTCTTCTTTTCATTCTTATCCTCTTACCACAATAAAAAAGTCTTTTTGGGCATATATGTTATCTGGAGGAGATGCATCATCATCTAGGATATCAAATGTCAAAAAGTAAGAACCTGATGAAACGCTTCTTGGTATATTTAATCTAATATTCCTAACCTCGGAGTCCGCTTGTGTTAAAGTAAAAGTCTCACCAGCAAACTGAAACCATAGGGGATTGTCTATTCCAAACGAACCAGTTTGAGTACCATCAGCCGATGTATAAGATAGCGGAGTAAATTGCATTCTGTAATGTAAGGGTCCATTATTTTTATTTCTTATTCCTACCGATAAAATTGTTGAGCCACCTTTGTCTATAACAACCTCACTTTTTGGAAAAGAGATTTTTTTATCGCCTGTTATCAAATCATCAAGAATTTTCTGCCTGACTTGCTCTGTGACATCTTCTGTTGTGCTTTGGATATTCTTAAACATATTTCTTACAAATCCTAACCCAAGCCCAAGAAGCGTCATTGCAAGCACAACAATAACAATAGCCTGAATTGAAATTTCTAAAGAAGCTTTCTTATTAAATAACATTCATTCACCTCTTTTCCCAGCAAGTAATATTATTGTGTATTCATTTATACTACTCATTTATATACCTTTCGAATTTTGATATCTGTCAATTAACACAACATTTAAAAACCAAATAAAATTTCATTTTAATATGGCAAGAATTAGAAAATTTGTCGCTTACAGAAGGTTCGAAAGGCCTTACACAAGAACATCAAAGTTCAAGGCAAAATCCTACATTAGAATGACTCCTAACGTTAAGATTGTAAGATTTGACACAGGCGACCCAAATAAGGACTTTAAATGCACACTAAATCTTTTGTCTAAGTCAGAGCTTCAGATAAGAGACAATGCATTGGAAAGCGCAAGGCAAACCTCAAACAAGCTGCTTGAGTCTTACCTTGGGTTAAATGGTTTCCATATGAAAGTTAAAGTTTATCCTTTCCATGTCTTGAGAGAGCATGCATTGGCTGCAGGAGCAGGAGCTGATAGGTTCAGCTCAGGAATGGCCCACTCATTCGGCAAACCAACAGGAATTGCTGCTAGAATCAAAAAAGGCCAAGCAATTTTTCAAGTCAGCGTTGATAAACAAAACTTGGGAATTGCAAAACAAGCATTGGAAAGGGCTTCAAAAAAACTTCCTTGTTCTTGCATAATTCAAGTGACTGAAAGAAAATAAATTTAAATGGAAAATTATAAATAGTACTTTCATTCTATTTTTTTTATGGTTCTCGAATTGCTTAATAATATAACACCCAATAAGTACATCCATTCTATTATAATTCTAGTAATTTTTTTTGTAATGTCCGAGCTTATGGTTTTTATGTCGCAAAAGATATTCCTCAGAATCACGAGAAAGACAAAAACTAAAATAGATGACTTGATAGTTGCTAAAACAAACAGGCCAATATCATTCATAATAATCCTTGTTGGATTAAGGCTTGCTTTATACCTCATCCGATAAGAGCCGATATACTAAATCTAATAGAGCACGTAATATCAACTTTAATCATTGCTGTTGTAACATACATAGTTACTATCATTTTTGATATTTTAATAAGCAATTGGGGGCATAAATTTGCTTCAAAGACTGAATCAAAAGTTGATGATGAGATTGTATTACTTTTTCAAAAATTCTCGAGAATAACAGTTAGTTTTATCGGATTGATTTTCATTCTTGATATTTGGGGAATAAAAGTAGGCCCTTTGTTAGCAAGCTTAGGGATTGCAGGAATTGCAGTTGCTTTTGCATTGCAAAGCACTTTGGGCAATATTTTTGGAGGAATTTCATTGATTGTTGACAGGAGCATAACAGTTGATGATTTCATAAAATTAGACGATGGAACAGAAGGTTTTGTCAAAGATATTGGATTGAGAAGCACAAAGATAAAAACTCTAGACGGAGATTTAGTGATATTGCCAAATGGAAAATTGTCAGAATCAAAAATATACAACTATCATAAGCCTTTGCCCACTACCAGAGTAACAGTAGAATTTGGCGTTAAATACGGTTCGGATGCTGATAAAGTCAAGAAAGTTGTACTAAAAGAATTAGATGATCTGAAAATTATCTTGAAAAATCCTGCTCCTAAAGTAATTTTTAATGAAATGGGCGATTATGCACTTAAGTTTAAGGCATTTTTTTGGATCAGCTCAATTGAAAAAAAATTAGAAGCAAAAGAAGAAGCTGTGGCTGCTATTTACAATGCTTTGAATAAAAACAAAATAGTTATTCCATTCCCGACAAGGACAATTTATCTTAAAAAATAATTATTCTTTTAGCGCTTCTTTTATTATCTTATAAGTATCTGGATATTTGTCGATGTCAAGTACCTCTGTATGCAAAACCTCTCCAAATAAGCCTCCGCAGGTTCCGTTTATTGTATATATTTTAGCATTTTCCAATTTCACATCTTCTGAAAGGACAATTCCGTCTCCGTCGCCAAGTTTCATTTTGCAACCTTGCCCTGCTATTGTGTAAAGCCTAGCCTTTGTCGGCTGTTTTGATGGGTCATTAACTTTGTTGATAAAAAGGCTGTTTTTCTGCATATCCAAACACTCTCTATTCTCGCCAATTAATCCGCAGTAATCGCTAATTGGAGCAACAATGCCTTTGTTTGGGGTTACTATCATAACTAATTTATTTATATCCTCTTCACCAAAAATTTGCATGTATCTTCTTGCCACCAAGCCACCCATTGAATGGGCAATTATGTTTACTTTTGGCTTGTTTGTTCTTTCCTTGACTATATCTATCAAGTCCTTTAATCTTAGAGCGTAAGTGTCGATATTTTCGCTCTTTGTCGGAATGATTATGTATTTTTCTTCTTCCCTGAAAGCATCATAGTAATAGCTAACTTTTACTGTGACGGGCTTGCCAGACAATCCCCAAATGCCAGCTTGCAAAGGTTCATTTTTTGAGTATAAAGAAATAATGCCGGCATTTAAGTAGCCGTCTTCTTGCAGTTTTAATTGCAATTTGTTGAAAGAATCCAGCGAGAATTCAGGCGAATTGCTCTTAGCCAATGAATGCCCGTGCAAAAATATAATTGGAAAAGTTTTTTCATCATTTTTGCATGAATCGTCCCTGCAGCATGGCTTACAGTCATTGAAAATGCAGCATATAGGCGGATTTCCAGCAAGGCTTGTGTTTATCCTGGAAATAATTGTGTATGTTATGTTTGTGCTTATCGGTTCAAAATTAAAGTCCTCAATATTTTCTATTTTTGGCTCATTAAGCAATGCACATTTTCTTAGTAACTCATATGTTTCATCAAATGGTTTTATTTTGGATAATAGATATAAGGAGATATTTATTGA
>CAZUWB010000016.1:0-9913 GCA_964623945.1 uncultured Methanosarcinales archaeon
CCATCGCCTATCATCGCATACACATTGCAGTTTTTCTTGTCAAGCCTGCATGCCAATGCAATTCCAAGCGCAAAGCAAATTCCTTGCCCAAGAGCGCCTCCGGCAAAATCAATTCCTGGCGTGCTTAATTCAGGATGCCCCTGCAGCATTCTGTCAATTTTCCTATATCCATTTAGCTCAGATTTTGGAAAATACCCTTTATCTGCCAACACAGCATATATTGCAGGACTGCAATGCCCTTTGCTTAGAACAAATCTGTCTCTGTCTTCCCACAACGGGTTTTTAGGGTTAATTCTTAACTTATAATGGTACAACCCAACCATCACATCAATAGAGCTTAAAGAACCTCCAGTATGTCCAGATTGTGCATTGTAAATCATAGTTAGAATTTCTTTTCTTAATCCCTTTGCTTTCTCTTTTAAGCTCAAAATCAAATCTTTTTTTGTCATTTTTGAATTTTTTTTGAATAATTTATTATATTTTTGAAAACATTAGTAATGAATTTTTTATTTTCTTTATTGGAGTATTTTTTAATGTTGTTTATAACTTGCATTTCTCTTTTTTTATCAATAATCTTCATTTTATTTCTGCTTTTATAATTCCCTATTTGTTTTGCTAAATCAAATCTTTTTAATAATAATTTAACAATATTTCTATCAATCACATTAATCTTTTTTCTATAAGTCAACAATTTACCCATAGTTGATAGAATTAGTGCTGTTTTTTATATTTTTGCATATAATTAAAATAAAAAAGAAAGAAATTATCTCTTAACAACTTCTGTTGCTGGCTTCATGTTTTTCCATGCAAGCTCAAATAAATTCTCTAGAGCGCTTGCAAAGAAAGGAGTGTTAACCCAAATGCCAACATCATAAGTTGGATGCACTTCATTGTCATCTAAAATCATAAATATGATTTCCTTGCCATCAACAATGCAAAACCTTCCTTTGTTGTCTGTGTGCCTTACTTCTGCAATTCCCTGTATATCTTTCAATGCAGACATCGCCTCTTTTGTCACAGGAGCTGCGATTCTTATCTTTACGCCTCTCTTCTTTAATTTTTCAAAAGTTGGCTTTAAGCCCTCTATCTTTCTTATAAATCCTTGCGATGTCGTCATCAAAGTTACGCTTTCTTCTGCATTTCTAATTGTCAATTCCAAGTGATTATATAAGTTATGCCTTCCCCTTAAAGAGCCACTTAAATCAGCAGGCTCCACTAACTCTACACCTTGTGTGTGCAAAGCACTTAACTCATCTATAATATCAGTATTTCTTAAATCACTTAACTTTTTAACTTCTTCCTTTGCATAATCCTGAACATTTTTCTTTACCCTTTCAATTACTTCTTTAGGAGGAACAGCTATGTATTTTATTGGCTTTCCTAATTTCATTATCACAAATCCTTTCTTTTCTAAAGATTCCAGAACATCATAGCTTCTTGATCTTGGAACATTAGCTATATCGCTTAGCTCTCCTGCTGTAGAAACTCCACGACTAAGCAAAGCTGTCCAGATTTTGACTTCGTATAAGTTCAGGTTGAAATACCTTCTTAATTTACCTAAAAATTCTTCTTTAACTATCATACAAAAACACCCCCCTTTTATTATTACATAGGGGATAAAAAACACTACTATTAATATGTTATCATTTTTTATCAGTTAGTAGTAATTTCATTGCTAAATAGTAATTAGTTATATTAACTAGTAAGTTATTACACTATAGAACGAGCTCATATATAAATGTTACGAAAATTATTGCTATTTCACTCTATTCTCAGCCAGAATTTTGACAACATTTGGATCAACCAGAGTTGTTACATTGCCGTATTCTGTGCTTCCTTCTGCAATTACCTTTAAAATTCTTCTCATTATTTTGCCGCTCCTTGTTTTAGGCAAATCATCTGCAAATTGGATTTTATCCGGCTTTGCAATTGGCCCAACCGTATTAGCAACATGCTTTCTCAGCTCTTCTTTTAACTCATCACTTTTTTTGTAACCTTTCTTTAAAACAACAAAAGCGTATATTGCTTGCCCTTTTATTTCATGCGGAAATGGCGCAACAGCAGCTTCTGCAACAGCCTTATGGCTCACTAATGAGCTTTCTACTTCTGCGCTTCCAATCCTGTGCCCTGCAACCTTTATTACATCATCGCTTCTGCCCATAATCCAGAAGTAGCCGTCTTCATCAATTTTTGCAGTATCTCCAGTTAGGTAAACTCCAAACTTCTCAAAGTATGTTGTTTTGTATCTTTCAGGATTATTCCAAACTGTTCTTAGCATACCTGGCCACGGATTTTTAATAACTAAATGACTACCTTCATTGACATTCGCTTTGCTTCCGTCCTCTCTTAAGATATCTGCTACTATCCCAAACAAAGGCTTTGTTGCAGAGCCTGGCTTTAGTGGAGTTGCTCCTGGAAAAGGAGTTATCAAAATGCCTCCTGTTTCTGTCTGCCACCACGTGTCAACAATAGGGCATTTTCCCTTTCCAATTATTTTATGATACCACATCCATGCTTCTGGATTTATTGGTTCGCCAACAGTGCCCAGCAGTCTCAAGCTGCTTAAGTTGCATTTTTCTGGCCAATCATTTCCTTCTTTTTCCAAGGCTCTTATTGCTGTAGGAGCTGTATAGAAAATTGAGACTTTATATTTCTCGATTATGCGCCAAAACCTGTCTGGATTTGGGTGGGTAGGTGAGCCTTCGTACATCACAACAGTTGCACCATTTGACAAAGGGCCATAAACAATGTAAGAATGCCCTGTTATCCATCCAATGTCTGCTGTGCAAAAGAAAATGTCATTATCTTTTATATCAAAAACCCATTTAAAAGTCTGGTTAACAAAAAGCAAATAGCCTGCTTGTGTATGCAAAATACCTTTTGGCTTGCCTGTTGTGCCGCTTGTATAAAGAATAAACAATGAATCTTCTGAATGCATGCGTTCAGGCTCACAAAAATCATTAATGCCATGCTCATTAATCAATTCATGCCACCAATAGTCTCTGCCGTTGACCATATTAATTTTGTTGTTTAATCTTTTAACAACAATTACATCTTTAATTGTAGGGCATTCCTTTAAAGCGGTATCTGCATTATCTTTCAATGGATACACATTTTGATTTCTAAAACTTCCGTCTGCTGTTACCAACAATTTAGCTTGTGAATCCTGTATTCTGTCTTTTAATGCATCAGAACTAAAGCCAGCAAAAACAACAGAATGAATTGCACCAATTCTGGCGCATGCAAGCATTGCAATTGGAAGCTCTGGAATCATAGGCAGGTATATCTGAACAACATCACCTTTTTTAATGCCTTTTTTCTTGAGAACATTAGCAAATCTGCAAACTTCTTTCAACAATTGCTCATAAGTGTATGTTTTGCTTTCTCCAGATTCTGGCTCCCATATGTAGCAAATTTTATTTTTCTTGCCTGATTTTACAATTCTATCCAAGCAATTATAACCCACATTTAGATAGCCGCCTTCAAACCACTTGAAAAAACCCATGTCATTTCTTAAGACAATATCCCATTTCTTGAACCATTCTAATTGCGATGCTTTATCTGCCCAAAATTTTTCTGGATTTTCTATTGATTTTTTATATATTCTTGAGTATTCCTGCATATTTTTGATATGGCTCCTTCTGCTGAATTCTTCAGAAGGGTAAAAAACTCTTTCTTCTTTTAGAATTGAAGTTATGTAATCTTCCATTTAGCACCTCTTTTTTTCTTTTTTAAAATAAGATTGTTTTTAAAGTTTTCTTAATAATTAAGTTTGAACCTTAAAATAGCTGCTATTCCCCCCAATCCATCCAATTTTTTGCCGCCTTCATGCTCGGAGCTTATGATTTGAACTTCTCCTTTTGTTTTATCAACTGTTCTCATTATATTTTCAACATGATTGTAAAAATTTTCACCCCTTGATTTTTGTATAAAACTGTCAGTTATTAAAAGATCTTTTATTGCGCCTATTGAAGATACATTTTCCGTTTCTTTTAATCCATAAACAGCAAGATTATTTTTTGCAATCTCTGTGAACAATTCCTCGACTTTGTTGATTTCTTTTGCAGCTCTTTCCTGCTTTAATGCTTCCCTGACTTCAGGCCTTTTTATGACTTCTTCAATCCCATTTTTTGTTGCAGAAGAGCAAGTAGCAAGTATTATTCTTTGCTTTAGCTCATTATCTTTCAATTCTTTCATCAAGTCTTCTTTCCAGAATGCAGGACTTGCTATTATCACTTGCTTTATTTTATGCCTTTCAACATATTCGTTTATTTTGTTTATTACAGTTAAATAAAAATTTTCTTTCTTTATGTTCTCTTCCCTTTTCTTTTGGACTTCTCCTTGAATATGGGCTATTATTTCATATCCATATTTTTTGAATAAAGCAAAATAAGCTTCTTCTCTGTCATGCACGCAAATAAGTATTGAAGACTTTTTCTCTGAGCATGCTTCTTTAAGCTTATCAATCTGATATTTAAGCCAATGCTCTTTGATTATTGTAATTGCAGTATTGTCATCAACATTAAAAGTATGATAACTGCCTAAAGGAATGTCCTCAGGAGCTTCCTTAATAACACCAGAAACCCTTAATATGTTTGTGTATTTGCTGAACTCTACCTTTTCAACTTCTAGCTTTATAAAAACAGGCTTTTTAACTGCTTCTTTTGACTTTTCTTGGTTAGATAGTGCTTTTATCTTCCTCAATGTCTTGCCTTGAACAATGTCTTTTGGCTCAATTATTGTGCTTAAATACCACAGGTCATCAAGGTTTTGAGTAAGCACTTTCACCTCGCCCTTTTTTAGGTTTGAATAGAGTAGTTTCATATTGAATACTAAAATAAAAACATCGAAAATTATAAATTTTCGGAGTTGTGAAAACTTTGTTTTCCGCAACATTTAAATATGTTTATGTTAAGTTCTTTACATTATTGTAGTAAATATTAAAAAAGGTGTTATAATGCAAAAGAAATCCCAAGGTGGCACGAATGCCGCTATACTTGTTGCTGTAATAGCTGGCTTGATAATTCTTTATATTGTATTTTTGCCAACATCTGAAAGAGAGAAGATCATTAATGAAGAGCCAGAAAAAACAATAACTGGCGAAGAAAGCTCTAATGTTCTGCTAAAAGCATTCCCTGGTTTATTGAGCACATCTCAAGATTTGGAAAGAGAAAAAAGCATACCGAACATATTCTTAGTTGAAACAACAAATGCAAAGGAATTGGAAAGAATAAATCCATTTATTGTTAGAAATGGCTGGTTTGACAAGAAAACTAAAATTATAGATTTTGAATTGGAAGATCCTGAAAACATAGACAATGTTGTGCTTTCATTTACAACAAAAAAAAGAAGCGGAATCTTGACTATAAAGCTTAATGACGAAATTGTTTTTGAAAATGAATTGGCAAGCGACATAATAGAGCCTGTAAAATTAAGCAAAAATAAGCTTGGCAAAATAAATACGCTTGACTTTAGTGTTTCTTCTGTCGGAGCTAAATTCTGGACAACGAATGAATACTCGCTAGAAAACGTCAAGATAATCGGAGACATAACAGACACAAGCAAGCAGGAAAGCGCCAATCTTTTCACAGTAAGCGATTCAGAATACTCAAGCATGGACAGGGCAACTTTAAAGTTCATTCCTTATTGCGGGAATGTAAACGAGCTTGGAACTTTGGATATTTTTGTAAACAACAAAAAATTATTCTCCACAGTTCCTGTTTGCGATAATGCATACAAGCAAAGCATACCAAAAAGCGCTTTGAACGAAGGCGAAAACAACATTGTGTTTAAAACAAGCAAAGGAAGCTACAGCGTTGAACAGATAAAAATAGCTTTGGAATTTAAAGAACCCACAGTAAAAACATATTTTTTTGAGATAGACAGCGACACATTCAAAAAAATAAGAAGCGGCGACAAAAGCGTTGACTTAACTCTTAAGTTTGTTGAAGATAAAAAACAAAAGAGGTTAAAGCTTGATGTCAATGGCCATTTTGAAACTTTAGAAACCGATAAATTGTCATTCACAAGAAGGATTAACAACAAAGTTTCAGAAGGAAATAATTTTGTAAGGTTAGAGCCTTTGGAAGACGTTGAAGTTGTTGAATTGAGGGTAGAATTAGTTTAATTGTATTTTTTAAAAATATTTTAATGCGTTAGAAAGGATAGAAAATAATCAACTAAAATATTAATTTTACATTAAATTAAACTGTCAATAAAATAATAATGAAAATTCAATATGCTCCGCAAAATCTAGGCTCGCTCAGCGACATGCGAAGCTCGCTTCGATCGCTAACTCACGGCTTGCATTTATTTTTAAAAAATAAGAGGTGGATTGAGAAGAATTCTTTAGATATTGATATTTTAAAAATGGTTAAAACGGTGATAGTAATTGGTTGATATACCTACTAGAAGATTTGCATTAGAAGAAAAATTTGAAAGAGAGAAACAAGAGGAAAAAGCGAAGATGGCAGGTATACCTGACAAAACATTTGCAAAACTAGGGGAATTTGAAAGAGAGAGACTAGAGGAAGAAGCACGGGAAGAGAATAGAAGAAGAGACGAAGAGAAAAAAAGTAGCGAACAACAAAGCAGTTCACCAGAAGCAAAAGCAGATCAAAGTCGATACATAAACATAGTAGCTAAATTAACGCCTACAAGCAAATGGGGTTGGTCAGTTGTTATATTTATACTTATAATTCTGTGGGTGGTATGGTACTTTAAATTATGGGAAGATATTATACCTCGTATTACGTATGTTTTTGTAGCAGCTTTTTTAGTTTTTGTCAGCTGGGGTTTAGTTACAGGAGTAACACGAGGGGACAAGGAAAGGTTTTTTATTTCACTTGCCCTAATTGTTTGGGCTATAGACCTGACGCAAAATGTGTATATTCCATTTATTGGACCAATCTCTGTAGGAGCACCATTCGCTGGATTTTTCTTTGACTGGCGGGGGGTTATAAACACTGATTGGATAGCAGTAATCTCCTCTTTTATTGTATTTTTATTTCTTTATTTTAATATGCTGAAAAATATAGTAAAACATGAATATCGTGCCTTTGGGATATCTTTTATATTCATACTCCTAATGAATAATTATGCTACTGGCCGTATTAGATTATTAGGCAATATCACAATACCTTACGGGATATTCATTTACTTCGCCCTTATAATTCTCGGTTTGTTCCTTGTGTTTAAACTCGGTAAAAAACTTAGAGTACAAGAGATAGAAGATTTCTTTTCATACCTATTCATGATAATTGTTTTCTCTTTTTTCTGGGTCAATAACGGATGGGTAGGCAATTTAAAATCCGTTATCCATGTAGCATTTATATTGTGGTTTGGATTCGGATATATTGCAAAAAGGGAAGCGCCATTAGTCAAAAATATCTCAATACCCCTCTTGCTTATTATAGATTTTTATGGATACGGAGCACTTTTTAATTCAGATTATTTAATATTAAAATTCATCCCACTATTAATTATTCTCGTAATATCATATTGTTATTACAAGACAAACAGCGGTTTTGCATTGGCGTCTTTTATAGTACTCGTAACAATTTTTGTGATTTTTTCGTTCAGGGCATATGGTTATGAAACAAGCGCAGTACAATTTGAAGGGAGACCAGGCCAAACCTTCGACAACTTCTTAAGTACATTTTATTCGCAAGCAGGATTAGTGGGAACAAGCATAAAACAAACTATAGAAAGTAGACTAGAGTATGCAACCGGCGGCTACTATAAAGGCTATGTTGAAAAAAATCAATTCGAGCCATTGGGTGTTTTCTTTGATAGAACAAGAGCGGCACAGCCAAGGTTTTATACAGATGAAGATGTAACTATATGGAGCACTGTAAGGGCAAGAACATTAAGCGATCCAGTAGTTGTTAACTTTACATGTTTTAGATGGAAAGATGGCAAACGAATAGAAGCGCTAAGAAAACAAGGCGAAGACACAAGCAAATTGTACGACGAAGTTATCCCTCCTGCACCATTTACAGTTTTTACACTTGAAGATAAAGATGTAGAATGCACATTCAGGCAAGATGCCTCAAATCCAAAATTACAGGCAGGTTCAAATACATTAACATTGTCAGCTGTTTATAATTTTGATACAAGCGCTTACCAAAAAGTTTACTTTATAGATAAAGAAAGACAGCGTGCAATGGTAAGGGAAAATCTCGACCCATTAAAAGAATTTGGCATAACAGACAGAACACCAAAGCCAATCCACACTAATGGTCCTGTTGAAATTGGCGTTGGCATAGAATATCTTATATTAGTACCTACTACAGTAAAACCACTTTTGGCTGTATCACTCACCAATAGAGGCCAAATATCAGACAAGCAAGGCAAAGTCTTAGGTAAATGGGAAGGAAAAATAAAAAAAATAAATGAATTGGTTGTTGTTGTACCTAAAGATATTATTATAGAAGCCGATAATTGCAAACCTGCAAAATTCATAAAAATAGAAAACCAAAAAGCTTATTGCGATAGCACTTGCTTGGACGTATGTAAAAGAACTTGTGATGAATTTAGTGATGAGCAAAAAGATGAGAAAGAAAGTTGTATAAGGGATTGCGAAATTACAGGTCTTTCAGATGCTAAGATAAAATGTGATGAAGATTGTGCAGCTCTTTTCAAATCAGACTCAGGTGAACAAAATTATGTTGGATACTCCCTTGATACAAGTCAGTTAAAAAATAAAGATGAATATAAAGATATTGATAGGTTTAGAACATTTGCATGCAGAATAAATCCATCACAAGGTGTATTAGAAAATGTACCTATAACAACAAAATACATCAGAATAAGAGCAAGATACGATTATTTGCTTGAGGGAACATACCCTGTGACTGTTGAGCAGGTTCCTACCATTGAAGAAAAGAAAATACCGGAGTTTAATGTTGAAATTTCTGAACAAAAACAAATTGAGGCCTTTTTTAATAGAGCTAACACAAACGAAGTGAAATATAGTCCTATAGCTTTCGAGGCCGCAAAAAAATACAATGTTGATTATTTTTTTATAAAGGCTATAATACAAGTCGAGAGTAGTTGGAATCCTGCTGCTAAAGGTGATGGCGGCGCATCTATAGGGATTATGCAAGTTTCTACTGGCACAGCAAGTGGGCTCGGCTGCGCGTCTAATCATCAGACAGATCCAGCATCTAACATAGATTGTGGTGTGAAATATTTGAGGTATTTAATTGATATTCAAAGCAAAAGAAACACCCAACCAGATCTTAGAAATATAGCTGCTTCATATAATTGTGGAGAAAAAGCAATGGATTCTGATGTAACTTACGGGTTACGCTGGAAAAATCCCGATAGTTGCTGGAGTCAAGACAGGACTACTAACTCAAGAATATATGTAAACAAAGTAATGAATGTGTATAATGCATTAATTAATCAATTAAAAATTGATTATATTTCAAAAGATGACACAACTACTACTCAAGGTGCATCTTAATGAAAAAATCAACTTTTTCAATTTTATTGATTTTTATAGTATTCGTAATAGGGTGTACCAAACCCACATCTAAACCGTCAGAAGTTGATGTTCTTGTTGGCACAGAAGGATTAACAGCAGAATTTTCAAAAAATGCTCCTCCACCAAGAGTATTCGAAGATAGTGACTTTCCAATATTGTTAAGGATAAGAAATAAAGGTGCTTACAGCATTGCTTCAGATAAACAGACTTTTGGTGTTATATCGATAGGTAGAGAACGAGATTATATTCCCTCTTTAAAACTTGAAAAAGATATCAGAGTTTTAGAAGGACAAGGGGACAATGAGTTATTTTTTTCTGTAGAAGGAAAAACTAAAATAAACCCAAAGGGAGATGACATAATTGTGTTACTTAATGCAAAAACTGGCAAATTAGAACCGCAAAGCGAGTCAAAAACTTCTACAA
>CAZUWB010000016.1:10013-12198 GCA_964623945.1 uncultured Methanosarcinales archaeon
CTTAATGCAAAAACTGGCAAATTAGAACCGCAAAGCGAGTCAAAAACTTCTACAATCACTGCTACCTTATGTTATCCTTATAAAACAATTTTAAGCACAACAGTTTGCATAGACCCAGATGTGGCTGGCATAAGGCCCGGAAAAAAAGTTTGCAATGTTAAAGAAATTACTTTCAATAATGGTCAAGGAGCACCAATTACTGTAACAAAGATAGAGCCTCAAATGATACCTGAAGGAGATATTATAAAACCTCAGTTTTTGGTATTTATTGAAAATAGAGGGATAGGAAATCCTGTAAATATTGGTAATTATAATAAAGCGTGCGGCAAAGAACCATTAAATCAAGAAGAGGTTAAAAATACATGGAACGTTGCTTTCTTGAAAGCATATGCATCTGGAAATAAACAACTTATTTGTACACCAAATATAGAAAATAGTGTTGACAAAAATATTGGCTTTATAAGATTTAGGGATAAAAAAGATTTTGTAAGGTGCACATTCAAAGACGGTGTACCGAGAAATAACGATGCCTATACCTCACCATTAAGGATTGAAATAGATTACGGGTATGTACAAACCATTGCTGCCACATTTTTGATTCAAAAACCGTTGAAATATTAATAAAAAAGTTTATATACAAATTTAATATTAGAAAAAATGATGAAGTCTAAAAAAAGATTGCTTTTCACTCTGTTTTTAATTTTATTAATTTTGATTTCTAGTTGTAATAGACAAAAAGCCACAGCTAAAGCTTTGGAAGAAATAAGGACAGGCACAGAAGGTATTGTTGTCAATTTTTTGCCTAATGCGCCTCCTGAAAAAATTCATGTTGAGCAAGGAACTGATAACAGCTTTGATGTTGTAATGGAGTTAAGGAACAAAGGAGCTTTTCCACAACCTGATGAAGTTTCTGAAGTCCAAAATAATTTTGGGAAGGTTTACTTAAGTGGTTACGACACCAAAATCATAACATTTGAATCAAAAGACAGCAAGTCAAATGAGTTAAGTACAAGCACCTTAGATGGCAAAAGCACAATAAATCCAAATGGAGGTCAGGATATAATGAGCCTAACTGGTAAAATAGATGCCAATAGCCTGAATGTTGAAAAATATGAAACAACTTTATTGGCCACTGCGTGCTATTTGTATGGGACTACCATAGGACCTACAGTCTGCATAGATCCAAACCCCTATTCAACAATAAACGAGAAAAAAGTCTGTAATGTACAAGGTGTAACATTATCAAATCAAGGTGCCCCAATTGCAATTACTAAAATCGACGAAGAAGCCTTTGCAACAAAAACACAGTTTAAAATAACAATAAAAAATGTTGGCAATGGCAATGTAATCGGAATTTTTGCATTTGATAAGTGTGATCCTTCTAGCAATAATAAAATAGAAAGGGAAGATATAGATAAGGTATTTGTTGATGAGGTCAGTATCGGCAAAAACACACTAGAATGCAGCCCCTTCACATATGAGGGTACCAAAGGCACAACAGGATATATAAGATTAATTAACAATGAAGGATACTTAATTTGTGAATTGCCTAAATCCGAATATGGGCAAACCAATACAGCGTATACAACACCATTAAAGATTAAGTTGAGTTATGCCTATAGGAATACTGCGGAAAGAAAATTACAGATAATTAAGGAAACAACTAGTCTTAGTGGTGGTGCAGGAAGTATAAATACTCCTGAACCAAAGGAAGATCTTTCCCTTCCCAGTAGATGATAACCTATGTAGTCCTAAGGTAAAATCTGATTATTAATTATTAAGATTCAAACTACAACTAAAAATGCAATTTAAACAGAAAACTTTATATACCAAATATCAAAATAGATAATTTTAATGAAAAGAGGCAAAATGAATAAAAGATATTATGTTATTGCTTTGCTTGTATGCCTAGTTCTTTTAGTTTCTGCTTGCAAAAAGAGCGGCGCAGCTACAGGAGGAGCTCCAAGAACACCATTCATTGGCGGAACAGCAGGCCTAACAATGAATTTTGAGAAAGACAGTCCGCCGCCAGAAGTAACCGATGATGAGTCTTTTGCCTTTAATACTATTATAAGGCTAAAAAACGATGGTGAATTCCCAATCGATAAAGACAATATCAAAGTTAACTTAGTTGGTTTTGACCCTGCTGATTTTGGAAAGACTTTTGATGATTTAAAGAATGCTA
>CAZUWB010000017.1:0-12181 GCA_964623945.1 uncultured Methanosarcinales archaeon
TTTTTTATTTCTATGCATAACAAGAATGTAAATGATAAAAGTTCTAATGATCTTTTTTGGGCGGATCAAATAGCAAAGCAAATCATTTCAAGAGAAAAATTCCATTATATTGATAAAAAAATTTCAAAGTTTAATGAATACACTGTTAAGACATCGGCATCTCTTTCTGGAGTCCTGCATATTGGCAGGTTAAGCGACACTATCAGAGGAGAATCTGTTGTTACAGCTTTGAAAGATGCTGGAGTCAAAACTAAATTTATCTGGGTTGCAGAAAATATGGATCCTCTGAGGAAAGTGCCAAAAGGCGTTCCAGCAGATTTTGAAAAGTATATTGGTGTGCCTGTCACAGACATTCCAGATTCAGAAAAATGCCATAGTTCTTATGCAGACCATCACATGGAAGAATATTTCAAGGTTGTTGATGAATTTGTTACAACAAAAATGGAAAAATTTTCAATGAGGGAAGAATACAAAAAAGGGCATTTCAATCCATTCATCAATAAAATTTTAGAAAAAGTTGATGATGTTAAGGAAATCCAAAATAAATACAGGACAAACCCATTAAAAAAAAATTGGTCGCCATGGACGCCTATATGCGAAAATTGCGGGAAAATAGTTACTACCAATGTTCTTAATTTTGATAACGGGATTGTTACCTATATATGCAAGGATTATGAATTTGAAACTACAACTGCTACAGGATGTGGTTTTAAGGGAGAAAATGATCCATTAAAAGGCAATGGGAAATTATTGTGGAAGTCAGAATGGGCTGCGCAATGGGCTAGATGGAAGGTTGTAAGCGAAGGCGCTGGAAAAGAGTACCAAGTTCCAAACAGCGCATGGTGGATTAATGGCGAAATAGTTGAAAAGGTTCTTGAATTTCCAATGCCTGTCCCGATTTTTTATGAGCACATAATGATTGACAACCAAAAAATGTCAGCTTCAATAGGAAATGTTATTTATCCAAAAGATTGGCTTGAAGTTGCATCGCCGGATTTGTTGAGATTGTTTTACAATAAAAGGCTAATGACAACAAGAAGTTTTTCATGGAAGGATTTGCCTATTTTGTACGACGATTACGACCAAATTGCCAAAGTTTATTTTGGAGATGTAAATCTGGAAAATAAAAAAGAAGAATCACATTATAAAAGATTGTTTGAAGTAAGCCACGGCAAAGAAATTAAAAAACCAGTCGATATGAGTTTTTCTCATGCTGCCGTTATTGCGCAGATATTCCCAAATGAGGAAGATGCAATAAAAGGCATGGAAAAGACCGGACATTATAATAAAGGTGAGCACGACAAAATTTTTGAAAGGCTTCACAAAGCTAAAATTTGGCTTAGAAAATATGCTCCAGAAGAAGTTAAGTTTGAAGTTCAAAAGCAAGTTCCAAAAAATGTAGAATTATCGGTTAAGGAAAAGAAGGCATTGCATGAAATTGCAAATTTATTAAAAGAAAAAAAATACGATGAAAAATCTTTATTTAATGAATTTTACAGTATTTCAAATATGTTAGAACTTAAGCCGCAGGATTTTTTCAAGGCAGCATATAAAGTCTTGCTGAACAGGGAAAAAGGACCTAAGCTTGCACCTTTTATTTTGGCTTTGGGAAAGGAAAAGGTTAGTAAGTTGTTTGAGGGGGTTTGATAATAAAATTGTTACTTCTATTACTCTTACTATCTGGTATCTAACTTTTTATAGTAACACCCTCATAAGTATGGATTTTACATTCCTCAAGAAAATCGTTCATAAAAATAGGCACATAAGTTTTGTGAGGTAAATAACGAGTGTGTATGTTCAGGTGGCCTATCGGTTTCGTAAGCCTAGCTATAAGTGCCAACTCTTCTTTGGTAAAGCTATTTGGAAGATTGGAAAGATAAATGACACTATTATCAAAGTGATAACCTTCTAGTTCAGTAATCTCTCTTAGAACTTCTACATTACGAATGTCAGATTCCAAAATTCCTAATCTTCCTTCAATTGCAAGCTTTCTAAAAAGTTTATATTGTTGCAAAAGTACAACCCCTATATCAGCTACTTGCTCTTTGTAGCCACCCATAAATAAACGAGTATAAAAAGGACTAACAATTCCCTTTACAATACCTTCAAAATCTTCCTCAGTCCTTACTAGTAATTGTGGATAGGCAAGATTATTACCGCTAAACAGAATCCTTTTCGGTAGAGTATCTATAACATAAGACAATTCTCTTAAATCAAGTGAAGTTAATCTTCGTTTCAATCCACCCTATCTCGCACTAATTTCACAAATTCTTGTGGAGTTTTACATTCTTTCAACAAATACCTTGTAGCTCTACCAATATCAACTACAGCTGATGAAACATCCACAGCAAAGACTCCCTCAATTTCATCACCATTAAAACAGTACACATGTGTCAATAAGTTACCGAACCCTACACCAATAAGATAGGCAGGATCAAACTTTCTTACTATAGTGGCTAATGACGGGTTAAAATGTTCATTTGTTTTTAAACTAGCTGATTCCCATTCACCTATCCAATGTAAAGAACATCCATTTTTGTGAGCTCCTATTCTATCTATTTCCTTCTCTAACTTCTGCTCTAATTCTTCTGATTTAAGTCCTACAGCTTTTTCATTAGACGGGATCATGTATTTTCACAACTTACAGAGCGATTATAATACTTTATAAAGATTTTTCACTTCCTCATAAACCCTTTTCAAAGGCACTTTCTTGTTCTTGGCAATCCTAACACAATCTTCATATTCCGGCATTATGTTTTTTATTTCCGTCGAAAATCTTTTAGATTTTCGTGGCCCCAAAAATTGCCGAGACTTTGTCTCGGACAACCCGAGAATCTTTGATTCTCGACGTCTTTGATTTTTGTGTGGATTATTTAATTTCGAAATTTTTATTTTTACACTGCCATACTTTGTTTTTATTGTCTTAACCTCTCTATCAAGCCTTTTTTTTGTTGCTTGGTAAATTCTTACCCCAAGAGTTGTAGTTTCATCAAATATTATTTTGCAAATTTTTTCTGTATCTTTAATGTTAGCCAAAACAGTTAGTTTAATGGCAGGTCTGCCTTTTTTCATTATTATATTTGTTAAGTAGGCATCCAAAGCATCGTTTTCCATTAATCTTTCAATAACATAAGGATAAATTTCAGGGTTCATATTGTCTATGTTTGTTTCAATTACATTAATTATTTCACTTTTTTGATTATTAATTTCACCGAAGAAAACTCTTAACACATTTGGCTGCTCCAGGTCTTTTGAACCAGCACCATAACCTATTTTTTCTGATTTCATTGTCGGCATTTCACCAAAATTAGAGCACAAAATTGTTATTATTGCAGCTCCTGTTGGAGTTACAAGTTCAGCATTTGTGTTGTTATGGTAAACTGGAATTCCTTTTAGGATTTCAGCAGTTGCAGGTGCAGGAACTGGCCATTTTCCATGGGAAAAGTCTACAAATCCATTTCCAACATTAAGTATTGAGCAGTAAAATTTTTCTATGCCTAATTTTTTGAAACCAATAACCGCTCCAGCGACATCAATAATAGTGTCTATAGATCCAATCTCATGAAAATGAATTTTGTCAATTGGTTTATTGTGGATTTTCGCTTCTGCTTGCGCAATTTTTAAAAATATTTTTTTGATTATATCTTTTATTTCTTTGTCCAATTTTGAATTGCCAATTATTTTATTGATTTCAGCAAGATTGCGTTCTTCATGATGATGTTTGCTTGCAATTACACTAAATTTTGTTGCTGAAATCCCATTTTTGATAGTTTTTTTTGATTCTATTCTATAATTATCTAAGTTAATTTTTTTTAACTCTCTTTCTAAAAATTTTATATCTAAGCCTAAATCTATTAAAGCGCCGATTATCATATCACCGCTTATCCCGGAAAAGCAGTCAAAGTAAGCAATTTTCATAATATCACTTGTTTATTAGGCTGGCAAAATAACCAGCTCCAAATCCATTGTCAATATTAACTACAACAACGCCAGGCGAGCAGGAGTTTAGCATTGTCAGTAAGGGAGCAATTCCCCTGAAAGAAGCGCCATATCCAATAGATGTAGGCACTGCAATAATTGGCTTATCAATTAATCCAGAAACAACGCTTGGCAGCACACCATCCATGCCAGCAACAACAATAAGCACATTTGCATCTGCTAATTTTTCTTTATTATTCAACAATCTATGAATGCCAGCGACACCAACATCATACAATCTTTCAACTTTATTGGCCATAACTTCTGCTACAACTGCAGCTTCTTCAGCAACATTAATGTCGGATGTGCCAGCACTTAGCACAAGTATTTTGCCTTCTTTTGATATTTTATTCTTAGATTTTTTTATTATAATTGTTTTTGAAATTTTATTGTATTGAGCATTCCTAATTTGCTTTTTAATTTCTTTAAACATTTCTTCTGTTGCCCTTGTTGCAATAACATTAACATTGTTGCTTGCTAATTTTTTTACTATACTAGTAACTTGTTGTACAGTCTTATTTTGACAGAAAACAACTTCAGGAAAGCCTTTTCTTAAAGCCCTGTGATGATCTATTTTGGCAAAACCCAAATCTTCAAATGGCATAAATTTTAGCTTTTTTATAGCCTTATTTACATCAAGCTTTTTATTTGCCACTTCTGCCATTATTTCTTTAATTTTCTGCTCGTACATTTTTACTCACCCACAAAATTTACATTTTATGGCTTCGTGACTTCAACAACAAAATATTAATACAACTTTAATTTACTTTGTTGATTGAAGTATCATCACATTTAGAGCTCCGCTCTTGAAATTCGAAATTATTACTTGATTAAATCCGATTTCATCAAATTTTTTTTCAATCAAATCAATGTTGTCATTTATTTTTGATTTATCATTTTCATTGACTTCAATTCTTGCAATGTTTCCAAAATGCCTGACCCTTAACTCCCTAATGCCAAAATTCTTTAGAAAGTTTTCTGCATTTTCTATCATTGATAATTTTTTTAATGTTATTTCCTGGCCATAAGGGACTCTTGAAGACAAGCAAGGACTGCTTGGCTTGTCCCAAATCTCCAATCCAAGAGATTTTGCCAGTTCTCTAATCTCATTTTTTGTGAATTTTGCATCTTTCAATGGGCTTATTATATCATTTTCATCTGCTGATTTCAACCCAGGCCTATAATCACCTGAATCATCTAGGTTTGTGCCGTTGAGTATGTTTTTTATGCCTAATTGCGCAGCAATGTCTCTTAAGTTTGTATAAAGCTCTGATTTGCAGTAATAACACCTGTTGCTGGGATTTTTCAAGTAATTTTGATTTTTAGTTTCTTTCGTGTTGATAATCAAATGCCTTGCACCAATTTGCTCAGCTATTTTCTTAGTTTCTTCTAATTCTCTTCTTGGCAATGAAGGGCTGTCTGCGGTAACTGCAATAACTTTTTCTCCAAGAATATCATATGCTACTTTAAGCACTAAAGCACTGTCTATTCCGCCAGAAAAAGCTACTATAGCGCTGTCTAATCTTGTTATTGATTTTTTTAATTGCTCATATTTTTGAATTAATTCTTTGTCCATATTAATCAATACATAATTCCAATCTTGTAAATGATTGTAAATCCTAAAAATATACTTAATAAACCAGCGCTAATGCTTAAAAATTTTTGAGTTTTTTCAAATTTTTTTGAAATTAATTTGAATGGCAAAGAGATTAATCCGCTGATTAACATCATTCCAAGCATAGAGCCAATGCCAAAAATTAATATATAAATTAACCCAATCCAAATTAAATTAATTGTTGTCAGAACTAATAATGTAAGAGCAGCACTACCAGCTAAACCATGAATTACACCTATAAAAAATGATTTATGCTCATGGCAATGCTTTTTCATTATTTTATGTGAATGAAAATGGATATGCTCTAAGTTTCCGTGCTTGTGTTTATGAAAGTGTATTTTGTTTCTGTTGATAGTTATCAAAACATTAAGGCCTAATATTACTAACATAATACCAACTATAAATTCAAATGACAATGATATTTTTTCTGGAATTGATATTTTGAGTAACAGAATTATCAAACCTACCAATGCTAAAGATATAGCGTGGCCAAAACCCCAGAATAAGCCCAATAAAGAAGAATTTTTTAAAGATTTATCATACGCTAAAGTTGACACTGCTGCGATATGGTCTGCGTCAAACGCGTGCTTTACCCCCATTAGAAAACCAAGTCCAAGCAAATTAAAAAATGTGAAATCCATAATCTATATTAGTACATAATGCTATTTATAAATATTACGTTTTTTATAAGCGTGTTACGAAAACTATTTAAATAAATAACCTTACTGATTATTTATGGACAAAGTTGTTAGGACAGGAATTTCATTTGAGCCAAAGTTATTGAAGTTATTTGACAAATTCATTAAGGAAAAAGGCTACACAAACCGGTCAGAGGCCATCAATGATATAATTCGCGACAAACTCATGCATAAGCATGAAAACCAAATTGTAGGCACAATAAAAGTCATTTATGACCAGGGGATAGGACATTATGGCAAAAATGTATCAAATTTACAACACGACTATCATTGCCAGATTATCTCTTCAATGCACACTTACCTAGACCATCACACATGTTTTGAATTAATTATAGTTAAAGGTGATATTGACAGGATCAAAAAATTGTTGGAAAAGATTAAAAGCACAAAAGGAGTAAAAGACGCTGAGCTAATTCTAGAGAGATAAATACCAATAAATTAATAAACCATTTTTGTTTCTATTTAGATATGGGGAGATATCAAGTATTGGGTAACAAAATAGTTATTGGATTAGCTGAAAAGGTTAACATACAACACCATAATGGCAAGAAGAATGTTATTGCAAAAATAGACACAGGAGCAACAAAAAGCTCTATTGATACAAATCTTGCTGCTGAACTTAAGCTCGGTCCTGTTATAAAATCAAAGCTTGTTAAATCAGCCCATGGCTCAAAACTAAGGCCAATAATAGAAGCATCAATTGAGTTGGCTGGCAAAAAGATAAAGTCAGAGTTCACGTTAGCAGACAGGGCGCATATGAAATACAGAATTTTAATTGGACAGAATATTTTAAAGGACGGTTTTTTGATAGATCCCAATAAATAAAAATAATTAATTTTTTTATTAATATTTTTTAAATAATTTTAATGCGTTATGGATAATCTTGAAAATAAAATTAAAACATTAAATTCATATTAAAATAAATATTTACTAAAATAAAAAATTGAAAATAATAAAAATGAAAGCAGCTGTTATGTCTTTGGGAAGCAAAAGCTCATTGATGATAATTGAGGCTATGAAGAATTATTTTGATTCAGTTGATGACATTGACTTAAGAGATGTGGAGGTAAATTTAGGCGCTGGCAAGTTATATGTGCTATACGAAGGAAAGCAACTGCCGCAATACAGCTGCATTTATGCAAGAGGCTCTTTTAGGTATGCTCCATTGTTAAGGTCTATAACGAGAACACTTTATCGCTCATCATACATGCCTATAAAGCCAGAGACTTTTACTTTGGGTCACGACAAATTGCTTACGCATTTGGCACTGCAGCATTTCAATATTCCAATGCCTGCAACATATCTTGCTTCTTCAACAAGAGCTGCAAAAAAAGTTTTGAATGAAGTTAAATATCCAATAGTTCTGAAATTTCCGCATGGCACCCAAGGGAAGGGAGTGATGTTTGCAGAGAGCTATGCAGCAGCTTCTTCAATGCTCGATGCTTTGATGGCTTTGAAGCAGCCATTTTTGATTCAGGAATACATAGAAACAGGAGGAGTTGATATAAGGGCTTTTGTTGTAGGCGACAAAGTAATCGCATCAATGAAAAGAAAGGCTGTCAGAGGAGAAGTGAGAGCTAACATTCATGCAGGCGGCACAGGGGAATCATGCATTCTTGACCAAAACACTAAAAGAATAGCAGTTGACACAGCTTTATCAATTGGAGCTGAAATATGCGCTGTTGATATACTTGAAAGCCCGAAAGGTCCATTGGTTATAGAAGCAAATTTAAGCCCTGGATTGCAGGCAATTACAAAAGCAACCAGCATAAATATTGCAGATAAAATAGCTAAGTACCTTTTTGAAAAATCAGAAATTTTTTCTGCCCGCGACAGAGATGAAGCTACTTTAAAGATTTTTGAAGACTTGGGATTAAGCAACGAGATAGCTCAGCAAATAATTACAAATTTAGATTTCAGGGGAAATAGAATTTTATTGCCAAAGATTGTAACCGACATTGCTCAGTTTGGGGAAAAAGATGAGATTGTGCTGAAAGTTGAGAAAGGTAAGCTTACTATTGAGAAAATATAATCTATAAAAGAGGTTCTAATTAAAATGGCAGATAAACTTGCAGATAGGATAAAAGCTGAATGGGAAAATATCAAAATATTAGTAAGTGATGGTGTCAAAACATCAAACCCAACTGAAGATTGGTATGAAAAAAGAGAAATTAAAGAGGAGAACCCACCGAAAGGCAGATACAAAAAATTAGATGCAAGAATCCTAGTTCAAAAACCTAAGGAACGTTTTAACACTTTTATAGGTATAGACCTAACTACAATAGAATATAAAATCACCCATCGGTTTGTTAAAGAGTATTCAGAGTATTGTATTGAAGTTCGTGTTTCTACAAAACCTCCAACATTTTTCGAAAAGGTTGATGGAAAAATAGTTGATTTTGTTCATGGCGGGTTAATAAACTCACTTGGCTACATTCTTTCCGGAGAAAACAGAAAAAAATTTTATGGAAAAATGATATTAATTTAAAACAAAAACTCAGGCTTTGTCACAATTGTCTGCTCTCTTTTTGGGCCGACAGAAACAATGGAAATTGGGACTTTTAATAAATCCTCGATTCTTCTCAAGTATTTTTTTGCATTGTTTGGCAGCATATCATAGCTTTTTACTTTAGATATGTCATCCCACCAGCCATCAAGCTCTTCATAAACAGGCTGGCAGTTCTGCAATACTTTAATATTTGTTGTAAAGTTTTTAATTATATTTCCTTTGTGTTTGTAAGCAACGCAAATTTTTAGCTTATTAACTGTTGTAAAAACATCAAGCTTTGTCAATGCAATTGAATCAATACCATTAATCATCACAGCATATTTTCCAATCAAAGCGTCAAACCAGCCTACTCTTCTTTGCCTGCCTGTTGTAGCACCAAACTCTTTTCCAATTTTTTGTATTTTTTCGCCAATAGTTCCTGTTATTTCAGTAGGAAATGGGCCAAGCCCGACTCTTGTTTTGTAGGCTTTGCAAACTCCTAATACGCTCTGCACTTTTTTTGGAGCAATTCCAAGCCCTGTTGGTATTCCTCCGGCTATAGCGCTTGATGATGTAACAAAAGGATAAGTTCCATGGTCTATATCCAACAAAGTTCCTTGCGCGCCTTCAAAAATTATTTTTTTATTATTGTTTAATGCATAGTTCATCAATAATGCAGTGTCATTAACATACGGCTTTAGGGTTTCTGCATAATTTTTGTATTCCTGATAAAATTCTTCACTGCCAAATCTTTTTTTGAAAATATCATTGTCTACAAATTCATAAACTTTTAAGCCAATTCTTGCTGCTTTATCTGTATAAGCAGGGCCTATGCCTCTTGCTGTTGTTCCTATCTTGCCTCCAATCTTCTTGTCTTCCTCAATATGATGTGGCAGAATAATGTGGGCATTTTCGCTTATAACTAAATTTTCTGGAGAAATTTTTATTCCATTTTTTTCTAAAAATTTAATCTCATCAAGCAAAACTTTTGGATCAATAACCAATCCATTGCCAACAATATTTAATTTATTTTTGTGCATCACACTAGAAGGAACTAAGTGAAGCACTATCTTTTTATTGTCAGCTTCTATTGTATGGCCGGCATTGTTGCCGCCGTTAAAGCGAGCAACAACATCTGCTTTCTGAGCAAGAAAATCAATTATCTTTCCTTTTCCTTCATCACCCCATTCCATTCCGATTACTGCAATGTTTGAAGGCCCGAATTGCTTTGCCATAAACCAAAGCAAATAGGATTTTTATTTAAAGGTTTTGAAAACCTAACATTATATATATAATAAAACAATATAAATTTTTAAGGATTTAGAGTAAAAATGTAATCTTTAAGGAAAAATGTCCCTGGTGCGTCGTTGCTGAGTTCTATCACATTTACCCCATTATACACGGACTTGGTTACGCCAAAATCAACTGGATAACCATCGAACTCCGTTACCTTAAAGCTGTTGAGTTTCTCCCAAACTAAAATATTCTCTTGTTGTACTTCTACATCCCAGAAATAAACTTTGAAATAACCCGGTAAGAGAAAGAATTCTGTCCTAGGATTGAAGAGTTCAGGTGAAGAAAGATACTGAGCTACATTATCTGGTATTGCAATAGCAGTATCGTATCGGATACCATTGATTGTGATGCTTACATCCCATTCCCTATAATTGTCTGTACCAAGATTTATGTTACACCTCCATCCACTCTTGTCTGTTATGATGTTGCCTCTTGAAATTTCCACAATACCATCTATTCCATCAATATCTACTTGTGACATCATATGATATTTTGTGATATTATGAATACCGTCTACTAGGGAATATGCTCTTGGGAATACATTCGGTGCAAATGTCTTTATACCAGTCTTAGAAGTGTTAGTATAATCTGAAATAGCAACTCTGATGCTTGATATTCCTTGTATTTTTGTGCCTTGCAGCCAGTCTACATCACATACTGGATCATTATATAAGATTTTTTCAGTATAGAAATCTTCTTCTATTGCATATGGAGAACCTCCTGGCCCATATAGCCTATGTCCATTAAAGATTATCTTCAATGAATCATATTGATTCTCGTTCTGAACAACTTTAAACTTGTAGCGGAGTTTAACAGCATTCGTAATCTCCTGTCCAGGTGCAAAATATGCAGTAACACCACCGAGACCCATATCTTGCTTTCCCATATCGGTAATAGATGAATTTTTAAAGTAGGAGATGATTATTGTATCGTTGACAGGAGCGCTCATTCCAGCAGTATTGACAGCTTGTACACTGACAGTATAGGTACCTGCTGGGAGTGGTGGCGGATTTCCCCAACGATACGAATTATAGGTTTCTGCATATACCCATGTTGTATTAGTTGTAAAAAATCCAGCTGTCCAACTAGGCTTTACCCAGTAGCGTTCAACTGATCCACCTCCGATTCCTGGTTGCCAGCTCCATTTTCTATTACCACTTGCCGATTTTGCACCATTATAATAACGCGTAAAAACTATTGGTGATGGAGGTGTAATTAAAACATTTGGTTGAACAGAGTCTAATTCACTTGTATCACTTAGATTACTACACCCTAAGTCATTAGGATAGTCTATTTTTAAGTCACCGTCATTATCAATTCCATCATTGCATTCAACAACATCAGCTTCACTAATGTCGCTAGGACTTGTGCATCCAGAATCACTTGGGTAATCTATTTTTGTATCTTTATCGTCGTCTATTCCGTTATCGCATTGAACATTACCACGTTCACTTTTATCAGTCAAGCTAGCACATCCAGTATCGGATGGATAATCTTTTGTAGTGTCACCGTCGTTATCAATCCCATCATCACACTGTACATTTGAATTTAACTCACTATTATCTCTTTTCCTTTTACATCCAGGGTCATTAGGGTAATCTATCTTAGTGTCGTTATCATTATCAATCCCATCTCTACATTGATGAGGTGCACTACTAAATGGGCCAGCTATAACAGAGCTTCCTATAATGGCAATAACTAGTAATACAAGGAATAGAAAAAATAATTCATGTTCTTCTAATAGTACATGTTTATTGTCCAATATATTTGCCTCTTTTTAAAATTATAATATCTTCAAAAAAGCAAATATATAAATTTTTTGATTATGAATTATGAATAAAATTTCTTTTCCATATCGAAAATAAATTCATTGTTTATACTTCCAGTAGTAAAATTTATATAATCCGTTATATACCCTATGATATGGCGCAAGCAAAATACAAAATTGCAACAATTGGTTCTCATTCTGCATTGCAAATATTCAAGGGAGCGCACGATGAAGGCTTTAAAACAATTGCCATATGCAAAAAAGGCTCTGAAAGGCCTTACAAGATGTTTAATGCTGCAGATGAAATTATAAGCATTAATTCTTACAAAGACTTCCCT
>CAZUWB010000018.1:0-11721 GCA_964623945.1 uncultured Methanosarcinales archaeon
GTTTTAATCTCAAAATTAATAAATTTTACAATTATTTACTCTGCATAATTTTTAACAATTCATCTTTTTTTTCTTCCATCAACCCTTCAGATTTGGCCTCTAAATTAAGTCTCAGCAAAGGCTCTGTGTTGCTTGGCCTGACATTAAACCACCAGTTGTCAAATTCAATTGTTATTCCATCAAGTTTTGATATTTTTTTAGGATTTTGTTTTTTATAAATTGATTCAATTTCCTTTAATTTTGCATTTTTATTTTTTACTTCGGCATTTGTTTCTTCAATTTTATAATATTTTTTGAATTCCTCCAATAAAATTGACAATGGCTTGTTTTCTTTTGAAACAATCTCTGCAATAATTAAACTTGTGATAATTCCAGAATCAGCTCTGTAATTTTCCCTATAATAATAATGCGCGGAATGCTCACAGGCAAAAAGCGCTTTTGTTTTTCTCATAGTTTCCTTGATAAAGGAATGCCCAACCCTTTCCAGGATTGGAATTGCTCCGTATTTTTTTATAGTTTCAGGCACAATATGGCTACAAACAAGATTATAAATTATTTTTTCTTTTTTATTTTTTTTAGTTAAGAAATTTTTTATTATTAAAGCTGAAATTAGTGAACTGTTTATAACTTCACCATTTTCATCGACAAAAAAAATCCTGTCAGCATCCCCATCAAAACCAATTCCAAAATCACAATTTTTTTCCTCAACTGTTTTTTGCAATTCAATTAAATTTTCATATTTCGAAGGGTCTGCAGGATGATTTGGAAAAGTGCCGTCAAGCTTAAAGTAGAGCGGCACAATTTTTGTTGGCAAGTTTTTGTAAACTAATGGAATTATTTTGCCTGCCATGCCATTTGCAGCGTCGACTGCAATTTTTAATTTCGTTAATTTTTTTGTATCAATAAATTTATTAACGTGCTTTACATAATCTTTTAAAATATCTTTTTTTATGATTTTGCCATGTTTTTTTATTATAATTTTTTCGTATTGGGATTCTTCAATTATTGACTTTATTGCTTTTAACCCCGTATCTTCATTTATTGGTATTGCATCTGCTTTGCAAAATTTCATTCCATTATATTGTGGTGGATTATGAGAAGCTGTAAACATTACTCCGGGCTTATTTAAAAAGCCTGAGGCAAAACAAACGGCATCTGTGCAGACTTCACCAATAAAAATAGAATTTGCACCTTGCTCTGTTATGCCTTTCATAAGAGCTTTGCTTAATCTTGGAGAAGAAATGCGCATATCAGTTCCAACAATAACATCTTTACATTTGAGAAAATAAACCAAAGCACGTCCAATTTCATAAGCAATGTCTTCTGTTAGATTTTTTCCGTAAATTCCTCTTATATCATAGGCTTTGAAGATTTCCGATAACATATTGATTTTATTTTTTACTGGTTTTTTTATAAATGTTTGTTTTGAAATTAGAATTACCCCAAATCAAATTCCTCTTCTTCGAAAGGAGATATGCCTTTCCATTTTTTTTCAGCTATTTTGTACCTTTCAATATTGCCAATGTCAAACCACTGTCCTGCAAAAGGAAAGCCCCTTAACCTTCCTAATTTAGCCAATTTAGGAAAAACATCTTTTTCAAGCATTGCAAATCCATTTGGAATCATGTCAATAATTTCCGGTTCCATAATATAAAAGCCAGCATTTATTAAGTTAGAAGGTGGATTAATTGGTTTTTCAACAAATTCTATGATGCGGGAGCCATCAAGCCTTGCAACTCCATAATGGCTAGGATCATCAACTGTTGTCAATGCTATTGTTGCCAATGCATTTTTTCTTTTATGCAACCTGAACATTCTTGGAATATTTATGTCTTTTAACTCGTCACCATTTGAAACAATAAAACTTTCTCTGAGATATTTTTTTGCTAACTTTAAAGGCCCTGCTGTTCCTAATGGCTCATTTTCCTCAACATAAGTTATATTCATTCCAAATTTGCTCCCATCTCCAAAGTAGTCTTTTATTTTATCCTTTAAGTAGCCGACGCATAGAACAACATCCCTTATGCCATATTTCTTTAGCAAGTCAAATATATGTGCTGTAATAACTTTGCCTTGAACTTCAAGCAGCGCTTTAGGTATTTTATCTGTTAAAGGCCTTAGCCTTGTCCCCCTGCCACCAACCAAAAGAACCGCTTTGCTGGGTATATTTGCGCCAAGAGCGTCGGAAAGAAGAAGCTCTATTTCCTGCGACCTGTTTTTTATATCAAGGCCGTCAATTCTCTTATCAATCTGGTTTATTAGATTTTTATCAAGAGTTATTGTAATTCGTTCTTTCATAGATAATCCCCCTTTCTCTGTGTTCGTAATTAAATCTATTTATAAATCTTTCGATTTTTGTATGATAAGGTATGATAAATAGAAAAGTTTAAATATTTGGCATTTTAACAAAACAATGTGGGGTAAAGATGGACAGAAATTTAGCATTGGACTTTGTAAGGGCAACAGAAGCTGCTGCTTTAAGCTCAGCTTATTGGGTAGGAAAGGGAAATGAAAAAGCAGCAGACCAAGCAGCTGTTGAAGCCATGAGAAAAGCATTTAGCGTAATTGATATGAATGGAACAATTGTTATTGGCGAAGGCGAGAGGGACGAAGCGCCAATGCTTTACATTGGCGAAAAAGTTGGCTCTGGCAAAGGTTTGAAGCTTGATATTGCAGTTGACCCATTGGAAGGCACAACAATTACTGCTCGCGGCGATCAAAATGCAATGTCTGTTTTTGCAGCAGCTCCTTCTGGTTGTTTGTTAAATGCGCCAGATACTTATATGGATAAAATTGCAGTTGGCCCAAAATGCGTTGGAGCAATTGACTTGGATGCTTCTGTTGAAAAGAATTTACATGCTGTTGCCAAAAAACTTGACAAAGATATCGAAGAGGTAACTGCAATAATACTTGACAGGGATAGACACAAAGAAATAATTGAACAAGTAAGAAAATGCGGCTGTAGAATAAGGCTGATAAGAGATGGAGATATAGCAGGAGCATTAGCACCAGCAATTGAGGATTCTGGAATTGATATTTTGTTTGGCATAGGAGGAGCGCCAGAAGGTGTTATTGCAGCTGCTGCATTGAAGTGCCTTGGCGGAGAAATTCAAGGACGTTTAAAGTTCAGGAATGAGGAAGAAAGGCAAAGGGCAAAGAAGATGGGCATCAAAGATTTGGACAAAAAATTAACAATTAACGATATGGTGAAAAATAACGAGGCAATGTTTGCAGCGACTGGTGTTACAGATGGAGCAATCCTCAAAGGTGTAAGTTTTTTGAGTCATGGCGCAAAAACACATTCAATTGTAATGCGCGCAAAAACAAAAACAGTCAGGTTTATTGAAGCACATCACCATTTTGAGCATTTTCCCGAATATTAAAATACACAAGTTTAATGGGGTGGAGCATATGTCAACACAAGAGCTTAAGGCAACGATTAAGGACATGGTTGTTGTTGGAAAGGGAATCTTGGCTGCAGATGAAAGTGTTAAGACTGCAACAAAAAGATTAGCAAGCATTAATGTTGAGTCAACAGAGGAAACAAGAAGACAATACAGGAACTTGATATTAACAGCACCGGGCATTGAGAAATACATCTGCGGAGTTATTTTGTTTGAAGAAACATTAAGCCAAAAAACAGATAATGGAATTTTATTTCCAAAATATCTTGCTGAAATTGGGGTTGTGCCTGGAATAAAGGTAGATGAAGGATTGGCTGAATTTGAAGGCTCAATTGAGCAATACACAAAAGGTTTAGATGGTTTGGGTAACAGGCTTGAAAAATACAAAAAATTTGGCTGCAGGTTTGCCAAATGGCGCGCAGTCTACCACATTACAAAAGATACCCCAACTGACACGGCTATCGAAAGAAACGCACAAGATCTTGCTAAGTATGCAAAAATTTGCCAGGGGGAGCATGGCATGGTGCCAATAGTTGAGCCTGAAGTTTTGATTGATGGCACTCATTCTATTGATACTTGCTATAAAGTTACGGAAAAAGTATTGAAAGAAGTTTTTGCAGCCTTGAAAAAAGAAAATGTCATGATTAATTTCACTATCTTGAAGCCAAGCATGGTTATTTCTGGAAAGGAAGCTAGCAACAGAGCTAATGTAGGTGAGGTTGCTAAACAAACAATAAAGGTTTTGAAGGAAACTGTGCCTAGCGAGTTGCCAAGCATCAACTTTTTATCAGGAGGACAAACTCCGCAAGAAGCAACTGCCCATTTAAATAGAATGCATACCTTAAACGAGAAGTTGCTATGGTATGTCAGCTTTTCTTACGCAAGGGCATTGCAAGATCCTGCATTAAAAAAATGGCAGGGCAAAGATGAGAATTTTCAAGCAGCCCAGCAGGCTTTCTTGAAAAGGGCCAAGCTTAATAGTTTGGCTACAATGGGCAAATACAAAGAAGAGATGGAAGGAATGGATTTGGATGTAGTAATGGTGAGGTAAAATGATAAAAGTAGGCATTAATGGCTATGGAACAATTGGAAAAAGAGTAGCAGATGCTGTTGCTATGCAAAAAGACATGAAATTAATTGGGGTTACTGCACACTCTTACAGCTTTAACACAGAAGTTGCTAAAGAAAAAGGCTATAAAATATTCACAACAAGTGAAGATAACGATTTAAAATTAAATGGCATTAAGCCGGATGGTGACATAAACAATTTGCTTGAGCAAGTTGATGTTATTGTTGATGCAACCCCAAAAAAAATTGGAAAAGAAAACCTTGAAAAGTATTACAAGCCAAAAAAGCTCAAAGCAATTTTCCAAGGCGGAGAAAAGCATGAAACAACTGGAACTTCTTTTGTTGCGCAATGCAATTACAATGAAGCTCTTAACAAGGATTATGTCAGGATTGTAAGCTGCAACACAACTGGATTGTGCAGGACTTTGCATGCTGTTGACAAAAAATATGGGATTGCAAGCGTACATGCTACAATGATAAGGAGGGGTGCTGACCCATGGGACATATATCACGGCCCTATAAATGCAATTGTTCCTGTGCTGGAGATGCCAAGCCATCATGGTCCTGATGTCCAGACTGTTTTGCATAATGTAGAAATATTCACAACTGCTTTGAGTGTTCCATCAACTTTAATGCATTTACATACACTTACTGTTGATTTAAAGAAAAGAGCCAATGTTGAGGATGTAATAGAATTGTTCAAGAATTCTACAAGAATAAGAGTTGTAAGAAATGCAGAGCATCTAAGGTCAACAGCTGAAATCATGGAGTTTGCAAGAGATTTGGGAAGATTAAGAGGCGACATGCCGGAAATCTGTGTTTGGCAGGAAGCAATTGGCATAACAGCAAATGCCCATAACAAGCTGTTGTATATGCAAGCAATCCATCAAGAGTCTGATGTGATTCCGGAAAACATTGATTGCATAAGGGCAATGACGGGATTTAAAGATGGGAAAAAATCGATTGAGATGACGAATAAAACGTTTGGGATAAAGTGAAAGATTTAAAATTAGTGTTAATTACCTATAGGTTATGATTCATTACTTAGATAAAATAGTTGAAAAGGGGGCTGAGTATTTCAGCAGAAAAGCTGAAATGATGACTGGAACACCATCACCAGAACTCGCAAGTGCATTGCAGGAATTTGAAAGAGGTCTACACTATCCATTATTCGGAGTAACCTTTTTAAGAGATTTTGCAAAGCAAGGCCAAACTGTTCCTGAAGAAGAACTCAAAAAATATGGACTTACTTTAGATACTAACAACAACGGAAATCCTTATGGTAAGAACTATGGTAAAAAATTTCGTGACGAATATTTTGATGCACAATTTAATTTTTGCTTGACATATGACGGACAATTGATAGCATCTATCGGATTTGATCTCTATGAAAGAGGAATATTTATTCAAGATATTCATGGCATCAAAGGACAAAGAGATAAAATCAAGTCTCTTAAATGGACAAGGGCACTTGTAAGTCAAACAGCAGTTCCTTGGGCACAGCAATATGGAATTCCAGAAATGCATCTTATCTCAGTAGATAACAATAGATGGGCACAAGACACATTTAAAGTTCTAAAAAAGTGGAGGATATACCCTTCAGGCATGACATTTGAAGATGCAAAAAGGTTGGAAGATGAAATTGAAATGTCGTATAGAAAAGCTGCCGAAAGAGAGGGAATCAAAGATGTTCATCTTTGGCCACATCAAGGATTTATGTTGTATGATGTTACTGCTCGAAGATGTGGGTTTAAGAGAGCATCAGACAGAAATTATGTAAAACAACTCAATTCCACAGTTTTAGGAAAGGGTGACCTAAAATCCTAATCGGCGTCCCAAAAGAAATAAAAGACAAAGAAAATAGAATTGCTTTAACTCCAGACGGTGCTAAACAATTGATTTCTAATGGCCATAAAGTTTTTGTTGAGAAGAATGCAGGAATAGGCTCTGGTTTTTCTGATGATGATTATAAAAAAAATGGTGTAAAAATTGTTTCTACTGAAGAAGCATGGAACTGTGACTTGGTTGTTAAGATTAAAGAACCTTTAGAAAATGAATATAAATATTTAAGCGAAAAATCAATGCTTTTTACTTATTTGCATCTTGCTGGTGTTGATAAGTCATTGACAATTAACCTTCTAAAAAATAAAATAACAAGCATTGCATATGAAACTGTTGAAGATGATTATCATAGATTGCCTTTGCTCGCTCCGATGAGTGCAGTAGCAGGCAATATGGCTGTTCAAATAGGCGCTTATTACCTTGCAAAATTCAATAATGGAAAAGGAATGATGCTTGGTGAAGTGATGGGACATTTCTATGGTAAAGTTGCCATAATTGGCGATGGAGTTGTTGGCAGGCATGCTGCAAAAACAGCTTATGGAATGGGCGCAAATGTTTATATTTTTGGAAAGCATTTGGAAAGGATGGACAATCTAAGAGAATTTATTGGAAGAAAAAGCCATGTTTTGTTGTCAACACCAGAAAATATTGCAGAGCATGTTAAAGATTCGGATTTGGTTATTGGAGCTGTTTTGGTTACGGGAGCAAAAGCACCTTATGTTGTGACAGAAGAAATGGTTAAATCAATGCAGCCAGGCTCTGTAATTGTAGATGTAAGCATTGATCAAGGTGGTTGTGTTGAAACATCTAAGCCCACTAAACATTCTGATCCTGTTTTTGTCAAGCATGGTGTAACGCATTACTGTGTTACAAACATGCCTGGAGCTTACCCAAGAACGTCTACAATTGCATTGACGAATGCAACATTGCCTTATGTTTTAAAGCTTGCAGAAAAAGGAATTAATGCAGTGAAAGACGACGAAGGTTTTGCAAAAGGGGTAAATACATACAAAGGTTTTATTACATATAATCCAGTTGTAGAGGCTTTGGATTTAATGGGTAATTTTAAGGAATTAAGAGAATTATTGTAATCAGTTATTTATTAGAGGATGGCATTCATAGCAATTTCTTTTTGCACTATTATAAGCAAAATTATAAACATCAATGTCATTGGTGTATTTACCTTGAATCTCAATAAAAATTTCAAGAGGATTTAACCCTGGATTAGGATTAGACCTAGGACTATAACCAAAAATCGTAAATGGAACAATTTCTTTTTCCGCTAAGCCTGCTTTAAATTCTCTCACAACTTTTGCATCTGGTTCTGTGTTGCTCCTATAAGTAATTACGGGATTATCTTTATTTCGCACAACTACAGGCCAGTTCTTGTAGTCAGAAGGTAGTTCTGCATTAATTGAACTTGGGTGCAAAGAAAGTAATAATGCACTTAAACCAATTAGGATTTGTCGTCTCATTTCTTATGAGTAATTTATGTTAATTTAAAAATATTATGATGAAAGTAAAGCGGATAGTTGAATTTAAGGAATAATTTTATAGGTTGATGGATCAGGTAAATTTTACTTTATTTCTATAGGTTTAGAACTAACAAAATTTTCAATTTTTCTATATGCTTCTATAATTATATCAGGATTTGGATATTTTTTAGTTATCCAGTGATTCGCATCTAATCGTAAGTAATCTTGTACCGCCATTGAATATAATTTCACATCCCTTGGCTTTAATTCATCTTTATAATCAGTCCCAATCAGTTTTGATATAGATATCATATTTCGAATCAGAACGTCTATATTTATCTCTCCTATACTAACTATAGTATCTTCTAAAGGTCTTTTTACAGCCATTCTGCCCTCAAATCAAAACTAGTTACATCAGCAATTTTCACTTCAATCTCATCTCCTAACTTAAAATCACCTTTAACAACGACCGGCTTATAGCAATAATTCCTTCCAATCCAGGAATCATTCTTTCCTTGTTCATCTATCAATATTTTTCCTTGCCAATTTAACCAATTCTTATTGTTTTGCAAGGCTATTCCACGATATAAAATTGTCATGATTCTTGATCTTTGCTTTAGTGTATTTGTAGAAAGTTTTTTCATTTTAGCTGCAATCGTGCCTTCTCTCTCAGCATATCTTGATAAATTCAACACATCAGGTTTTATTTTCTTGATTATATTTAATGAATCTTCAAACTGCTCTTCTGTCTCAGAAGGAAATCCAACTATAATGTCAGTTGAAATTGTAATTTCTGGAATTTCTTTTTTGAATATTTCTACAACTTCAATAAATTCCTCAACGTTATATCTTCTATTCATTAATTTTAATATATTATCATTGCCCGATTGCAATGGAATGTGCAAAAACTTAAACATTTTAGGATTCTTATAAATTTCAATCAATTTGTCAAGTATTGTAATTGTATTGCCAGGATTCATCATTCCAACTCTAATTTTGAAATCTAGGGGAATTGACAAAATCTGTTCTAATAGCTCAACTAACTTTTGTTTTCCGCCTTGCTCAACCATATAAGCGCCTGTGTCGTTTGAAGTAATCCAAATCTCTTTGCAGCCTGTTTTTAGATGCTCTTTGACATCTTGCCTTATAGCATCCATTGGATAAGAGAATAGTTTTCCCTTCACTAATTTTGTTGAGCAGAATGTGCAGAAATAATTGCAGCCATTCAAAATTGGAACAATTCCTATAACTGGGTTTTTTCTTATAGAAGGAAGGTTAACTTTCTGCTCGTATTTTTTATCCAACAATTTCAAAACAGTTCCATTTAATGAGTTTTCAACAACAGTTGAAATTCTTCCAAAATTATGCGTGTTTACAAAACTTACGCTTTCATCAAGTTGCTTGATTTTGGGTACTATGCTTTCAGTAATGCAGCCTGCAACAATCAATTTTTTTTCTGGAAAATGTTTTTTCAGTCTTCTAATTTCCCGCAATGCAGTTGTATCACCTTTAACTGTGCATATATTGATAACATTAACATCAGAATCTTTTTCATTATTTGTGATATCATAGCCTGAATTACTCAAAAGGCCCATCATTATCTCTGATTCCCTTAAATTGCTGCTGCAACCTTGAGTGATTACATTAACTTTTGGCATATTTTAGAAAAAATGTTTAGTGGATTTAAATGTTTTGAAAATCTGCGATTTTCAAAGCCCAGAAAATTGGGACAATTTTCGCTGGTTTTTATTTAACATACTTACTTCTAACCTTCTCCATTATCCAGCTAGTTAAAACTCTTGTTTCGTATTCATCAGGAGTATGAATACTTTCATGGATGTCAACCATTCTTGCTGTTCTGCCTGTTAAGTCTGCTCTTCTGCCCATAGAATTATTGCCAAGGTAGGTAAAACCTAAAATGCCGCCCATCTGAGATTCTGGCAGAATATTGAGCCATTTTAGCGGCACTCTATCAGTTGTGTCTTCTTTGCTGTTGATGTGTTGCTGCATATAATTTTTTAACTGTTGCTTATAGGTTATGCTTAACCTTTCCTCTGCATAATTATCTTCATAAGAAATTTTGATACTATAAGGAATAACTTTGTCTTTTATACCTTTTTTATCAACAGTTTCAGCAGAATAGACTTCTTTTTCATCATTTTGTATTTTTATTTTTAATTTTTCTTCTTGTTGATTTTCTTCGTATTTTATTGAAATTGAGTGTTTATTGTTTTTTTCGTTATTGTTTTTTTGTCGCCTTAAATCTAATGAATAGAATATATTTTTAGAACTGGCTTCAACACTTTTCCTTACTTTGACATTATCACTTAAATTTTTCAATAATAATGATTCCAATTCTTTTATATCTTTAAAATCAATTTTTTGATTTAAAACAGTATTTTCAAGACCGCTAAACTTTTGTTGCGGCTGTTCTTGTGATGTTTTTATTTTATTGCCAATAAATGGAGCTATATAATTGAATAATGTTAATAATAACTCACTCTCAACTCTTTTAACAATTTGATTTATTTTTTTATCTTTCATTTGCTTCGTTGAATACATTTACAGCCTCTTCCATTAATTTTTCAGCTTCTCCTTTCTTATTAGAATCACTTATTATTCTGAAAATATTGCTTTCTGTTTTTGATGCTCTGAACCATACAAATGAATTTTTATTAATTATAACTTTTAAGCCGCCTTTGATTCCACCTGTTTCCTTAATTTCAAAACCTTTTTTTGAATAATAATCCTTTATAAATTTCTTTATGTGGTTGTGTTTAGATAGATTAAATTCCATCTTTTTCCTTAAAGTGTAATACTTTGGAAAGTCTTGCATTATATCTTCCAGTTTTTTATTTTTTTTGGCAACAATTGATAAAATCATCAATAATGTTAAAATTCCGTCTCTGCATCTTGAGGGGGGAATTATTGAACCGCCGCTTGAGCCTTCTCCGCCAACAACAGCTTTTGATTTGTCCATTTCCTCAATAACATTTATCTCCCCTACTTCAACCTCTTTTATTTTAGCACCAAATTTTTCAGCCACATCCCTGACAACATTTGATGTTGCATCATTAACAACAACAATTTTGTTTTTAGGGTTATTTGTCATAGATAAAATTTCATAAACAACTAAAGCAAGAATATAATTGCCGGACAATAATTGTCCATTATTCAACAAAATTTCAACCCTGTCTGCATCGCAGTCAAATCCAGCTGCAAAATCTGCTTTATTCTCGTCGATTATATTTTTTAAGTAAATCAATGAATCCTCAGTTGGTTCTACTGCTCTGTTAAATTCGCCGTACTGCATATTAACACCAATGACGTTACTACCTAATTGTTCAAGAATCTTTTTTGCAATTACTCCAGCTCCACCATTTGGATCAAGAACAATTTTTTGTTTTGAATTCTTTATTTTTTCAATGTTTTCTCTTCCTACAACACTAAGGATGAATTCTGCATACTTTTTTATTGCCTCTGTATTTTTCTCAAATATTTTTCTTTCCTGTATTTTATGAAAATCCTTAATGCTTTTAGAGTTATTAATTACAGCAGCCATTTCTTTTTCGTTCAAAACAGCGCCGTCATTACCTAAGAACTTGAATCCATTCCAGTATGGCTCATTGTGCGAGGCTGTGATTATGATGCCGCCGTCAGCATCAAAGTGTCTGACAGCAAACTCTATTGCAGGAGTTGGTGCTATTCCAACATCAATGAAATTGCAGTCTAAAATTCTGAGTATATTATCACTTAACTTTATTCCAGACGGTCTTGTGTCCATGCCAACAACAATTGTCGGGTTATTTTTTTTTGTTTTTTTCTTTAGGAATGTGTAGTAAGCATATGCGAACTTTACAGCTATAGCATCTGTTAAGTCCTTGCCGTAAATTCCCCTTACTCCAGAAAATGACGCCACTAAAGCCATGCGT
>CAZUWB010000019.1:0-11560 GCA_964623945.1 uncultured Methanosarcinales archaeon
GCTTTGGATTTTGGAGTTTCATTTACAATAGCCCTTAAATTTGTCTGTGGCAATTTGCTTTTTAAATCACCAAGCGTTTTATTCGTTTCTTTCAGCAAACGACCAAGCTTGTGCATGTTCTGAATCTTCTCATGCCTTATGTTCTTAAATTTGTCAAATCTTTGCAGAGTTTCAACTATCTCCTTTAAAATCTCAAGAATATTTCTTCTGACTTCGCTCGGCTCTTTTACCTCTACGAAAAAAAGCCCAGTATCCTGCTCTTTTACCATGTCTGTTCTGGCTCAAACATTATCCTGTCAATAGAGTCTATTTTTTTCTCAATGTCATTTATTGTGCTGTTCCACATTGCAAGCTCAGCATCCTCTTCATTCCTTAAGGCATTTATATTGCCTAAAACATCCCTTATCTCTTTGATTTTAGCTTTTACCATGTCGAGCACATCCAAAATATCCTTGTACTCATCAACCTTTACAAAAACCGGCATGCCGCTTCTCTGCTCCCTCATTTTTACTCACCCTTGAATAAAGTTTTATCGATAAAAATCAGCTTATGCTGCAAATCCTCCAAAGAGGATTTCATCTTGTCAAATGACTTGTCTTTTGAATTTTTTATGCTTTCCAGTTTCATTAATAATTCTTCAGATTTTTTTAAATCATTTCTCACAATATTAATGCTTCCGAGTGTAGCCTTAAAATTATCAACCTTGACATAGACTGTTTTCAAGTCAGGTCTTTCCCTTATAGATCTTTTTTCCGGGCTGAAAAGTCTTCTTTCTTTTTTTGGGTAAAAATCCGATGGCTCTTCTTCTTTAATTTCTTGCGTTTGTTGTTGTGGCTGAGATACAGGCCGAATTAAAGGAGCTTGCTCAGGAATTGTTGGCGAAGCTCTGATAGGCATTTGATTTTCTTCCATTTCAGGAAAATCTTTGAGTTCTTCCTTGTCTAAGTCAGGTATCTTATCCTCAATTTCAGGAAAATCAAATTTAGAAAGCTCGTCATCTGTTACAGAAATCTTTTCTTTATCGAAATCCGGAAAATCAGGCATCTCTATGTTCTCGTCAAAGCCCTCTAATGGAGGCGGTGCTGGAGGTAAATCCAACTCATCTAAATCTTCTTTTTTCTTTTCCCTCTTTAAAAACTTTAAAAAACTCACTAGAGCCACCCTATTTACTATGCAAAGTTATTGTTATTAAAACTTTTGTTAGCATTCTTTAATGGTGATAATCTTTAAGTTGATTTTGCATAAAAAATAAATAATCCCGAGTTCTAAAATCACAAAATGAAGCTAATTGCCCTTATTTTGATTATTGCAGCAGCTATTTCTTGCATTGCTTTTGCGCAGCAATCCGATTGTGATTATAAAGTTGAAATCCTCATTGATGGTGATGAATTTGATGCAGAAGATTTTACTTGGCGTATGAAAGCAACTAAGATTGAAGGTGTTTCAACAAACATAACAGGCACAGCTGAGATACAATCAAATGGCAAAACAGTCAAGAGCTATAAGCCATTTACATCAGACTCAATCTCAAGGCAAAAAACTTCAAGTGAATACAGCCCAAACCTGAAACCCGGCAACTATGAAATAACAGCGGAGATTAATGTTGAATGCGACGACACAAACAAGGACAACAATGTCGATACCAAAGAAATAAAAATTAAAGGGGAAGTAGAAACAAAAAGCAGCAATAATGATAAAGACGAAGAAGAAAAAGAGACAGCAACTAATGAAAAAAAGGAAATAGAAATAACTTCTAACAAAGTTGCTAATGAAGAAGTTATAGCCCTTCCACTGCAAAAAACCACAGCAAAAAAACCGGCAGAAAGCGAAGAATCAGACAGCACTATACAATTAACAGCAAATACTAACAAAAATAAAGTTGCACAATCGACAGCATCAGTTGTCCAACAGCCGCAAATTGTTTACGAATCAAGCAACGAAAAAGTCAAAGGCTTGATTATGATTTTTCTGTTGACATTGTCAATTTTGCTGAATATCATCTTAATATGGAAAAGATAAGAATTATGAGTGCTTGCCTATCATGTTTTCAATGACATTTGCAGCATCTGCGCATTTGTCTATTGCAGCCTCAAACAGCTCATAAATTTCTTTGTATTTTATTATATCAATTGAATTCTTATAAAAATGAAATAAATCTGATAAAGCATCATAGTTAACTTTATCAGCCTCGTTCTCCAGCATGTAAATTTTTGCGCAGCTTTCCTCTATATTTCTTAATTTTCTGAAATTTGATGTGCAATTATTTAATTCACTAACAGCATTTAATGCGATATCAGCCAATTTGATTATGTAATCATCAATCCTTTCTATGCTCAAAATGATAAGATGCGATGCTGCAGAGTCTATCAATCCCACAATGTTATCAAAAAGTACTGCAGTTTGATAAATCTCGTTTTTATCTGGCATTCTAGGGCTTTTATTTAATTTCTTGACCATGCTATAGTATACAATATCGGATTTTCTTTTGATTTTGTTTATTGAATTGGCTTTAGATTTTCTTTCGTCTCTTTCCAGTTCAGGGTATTTGTCAATCAAATCCTTTAGCCCTTTAGCAGATTCAAGAGCGTTTGCAGAAAGCTCTGCAAGAATTTCAAAGAATTTCTCTTCTTTTGGCATAAACCATCTCATAATTTTTTTCATAATAAAAGCTGGCTAAAGGTTTTATATAAATAAGTTTTGCTGCAACTTTTCGTCGTTTGGAAACATTTTTAAACACATTTAGTTTTTGAAAACTTATGGTTGAAGCAGAAAAACAAGGCGAACACGCTCATATAAGGTGCAGGGCAATAATTGAGGTTTTAGGCAAGCCAAAAGAGCATGTAGAAAGTGCCATGAAGCAGTATATTGAGCATATCAAAGAAGATTCAGAGCTTGTAATTCTGAGTGAGGAATATTCTGAGATAAAAGAGCAGGGCAAGCTATGGAGCAAATTTGTGGAATTGGAATTAGTCATAAAAGGAACGAAAAAATTGATTAGCTTTTGCTTTGAGTATATGCCTTCCTCGATTGAAGTTGTAAAGCCAGAGCATTTGGTAATGACAAATCCAGAGCTTTCCAACTTTCTTAATGATTTACAAGCTAGATTGCATAACGTAGACATGGTTGTGAAGCAATTAAAAGGTGAAAATGATTTTTTAAAGCTCAATATGAATGCAATAATACACAATGCAGTATTGATATGCCTGAAAGTAAGCAAACTATCTTTGGAACAACTATCCAAAATAACAGGCGTTAATAAGCAGGAGCTTGAAATCTTTGTAGAAAAGTTGCTTAAGGAAAATAAAATTAAAAAAGAGAACGAGTTGTATAGCTTGGCATGATGGCAGAGCTTAAAAAGACAAGTATTAAAAGCAAGGTTGAAGCAGTGCTTTTTTCTGTAGGGCATAAAATAAGCTTGGATGATATAATCAGGCTATGCCGCTCAACAAAAGAAGATGTAATTGCAGCACTTAACGAGCTGAAAAAAGAATATGAAGATAAGCAATCATCGCTTATGATTGTTGAAGAAGGAGATTTCTGGAAATTTACAGTGAAGGACCATTATACTCAAATTGTAAGGAAGATTGTTACTGAAACAGAGCTTACAAAAAGCGTGCTTGAAACACTTGCTGTTATAGCCTTTAAGTACCCAATTCTACAATCTGATTTAATCAAGCTGAGAACAAACAAGGCTTACGACCATCTTACAGAATTGGAAGCAGCAGGCTATATTTCAAGGCAAAAGCATAGCAGAACAAATTTAATAAAGCTGACAGAGAAATTCTTCAAATATTTTGACTTAACTGAAGAAAAGCTTAAAGATCAATTCAAGGATTTTGACAGCATAGCAAAAGCAATAAAGGAAAAAGAAGAGGAAGTTGATAAAATAAAAGAAGATCAGCGCAAAAGGGCAGAAGACTTGAAAAAAGAAGATGAAAAAATAAAACAGGAAATCGAGTCCTTAGATGAAGCAGAAGAGGAATTTGAAATTCCATTAGAAACATATGCAGCAAAGCCAAAAGAACTTATTTCTGAAGATTTTGTTAAACAAGAAAATTTAATTGTTGAAAAGGAAAGAGTCGGTGATTTAGAAGTAGTTGAAGAAGAGCAAGAAGAAAACAAACAAATTAACCCAGAACAAATTGAAGATAATGAGCAAAACCAATCGCAAGAAAACGAATTAACTGAAGTTCAACAGAAAGAAGAGACAAAACAACTATTGCAACAGAGCACCGAGTCAAAATCAGCAGAAATAGAAAAGATAAGTAAAGAAATCAAAATGGCTTCGGAAATGGAAGCAAAAATTGATCAAAGAGTTGAAGAGATTTTGCATCCTGAAAAAAAGAGCAAGAAAAAATAAAAGTTTAATAAAAAATCATTAAACAAAAATTAAAATATTTTAACATAAAATTAGGTAATTAGAAATGCTCCTTCTACAATGCCCGAAATGCAAAAACAGAATGAAGTACCAAAGCAAAGATATTTATTTGACTGGAAAGAAGAAAAAATGTGTTTATTGTAACTATAGTTTTTCTGTTAATAATGCAATTGTAAAGAAGATTTAACAAAATAAATCATTATTTTCCATATAGAAAATTTCTATATAGAAATAAAATCAAAAACATAAGCCTTATAAAGCAATAAATCTACCATTTTATAGACGATAAATTGATATTCAAATTCTTTAAAAAATGACAGAAGAAACAGGGCAAAAATTAGGAACAAGAATAGTGCCAAGAATCATCCAGGAAGAGATGAAGCAAAGCTACTTGGATTACTCTATGTCTGTTATTGTAGGCAGGGCGTTGCCTGACGTTAGGGATGGTCTAAAACCTGTTCACAGGCGTGTTTTATACGCTATGTGGGATGCGAACCTGCTTCATGATAAGCCTTTTAGAAAATCTGCTTTTGTAGTAGGACGTGTACTATCGGCATATCATCCGCACGGAGACGCAGCAGTCTATGATACCATGGTCAGATTAGCCCAAGATTTCTCGATGCGATATCCATTAATTGATGGTCAAGGCAATTGGGGTTCGATCGATGGGGATAGTGCCGCTGCAATGAGGTATTCAGAGTGTAGATTAACAAAGTTAGCAGAGGAAATGCTTGAAGATATTGACAAAAAAACAGTTAGGTTTATTCCTAATTTTGACAATAGCACTACAGAACCAACTGTTCTGCCTTCAAAATTGCCGAATTTATTGATTAACGGCAGTTCTGGAATTGCAGTAGGAATGGCAACAAACATTCCGCCTCATAATATTGGCGAAGTGATTGATGCAATAATCAAGCAGATAGACAATCCTAATTTAAGCGCAGAAGAAATAATGAGATTAATCCAAGGTCCTGATTTTCCTACAGGAGCATTGATTTGCGGCACAAATGGAATAAAAGAAGCCTACTCAACCGGAAGAGGCAAAATTCTTGTAAGGGCAAAAACAAAATTAGAGGAAGGAAAAAATAAGTCTGTTATTATTGTGGATGAAATCCCGTTCATGGTCAATAAGTCAGAGCTTTTGGAAGAAATAGCAGATTTGGTTAGGGATAAAAAAATTATTGGAATTTCTGATTTAAGAGACGAAAGCGATAGGCATGGAATAAGAGTTGTAATTGAGTTGAAAAAAGATGCTGACTCAAATGTTGTTCTTAACCAATTGTTCCAGCACTCAAGAATGCAAACAACATTTGGCATTATAATGCTTGCTCTTGTTAACAATGAGCCAAAAATATTGAGTATAAGCCAGCTAATCCACCATTACATAGAGCATAGAAAGGATGTTGTAAGAAAAAGAACTTTGTTTGATTTGAACAAAGCACAGACTAGAGCGCACATTCTAGAAGGGCTGATAATAGCGCTAACAAACATAAACAATGTGATTAAGCTGATTAAGGAAAGCAAATCTGTAGAAACCGCAAGGCAATCCTTAACAACCAATTTTAATTTGACAAATGAGCAAGCCACAGCAATTCTTGAGATGAGATTGCAAAGGCTAACCTCCTTAGAGCAGGAAAAAATTAGGCAAGAGCATAAAGATTTGCTGAATCTCATTGAAGAGCTTAAATCAATACTTTCAAATCCTCAAAAAATACTTGACATAATAAAAAAAGAATTAAGCGAGATAAGGGAAAAATACAATGACGTAAGAAGAACACAAATTATAGAAATTGAAAGTGCTGAGCTGGAAACAGAAGACCTGATAAAAGATGAGGAAATGGCAATAACAATAACAAATTCCGGCTACATAAAAAGACTGCCACTGCAAACTTACAAATTGCAGCATCGAGGTGGCAAAGGTGTAATTGCAACAACAACTAAAGACGAAGACATTGTAAAAGATATATTTATTGCAAGCACACACTCTTATATCTTATTTTTCACAAACAAAGGAAAAGTCCATTGGATAAAGGTCTATAATATTCCAGAGGCAAGCAGGCAGGCAAGAGGCAAAGCTATAGTGAATCTTCTTGAACTTGCAGATGACGAAAATGTAACTGCGTTTGTGCCAGTAAGAAATTTTGATGCTCAAAGCTACCTTATAATGTCCACAAAAAAAGGAACTGTCAAAAAAACAGAGCTTATGGCTTACAGCAACCCTCGCAGGCATGGAATTGTAGCAATTAAGCTTGAGCAAGGAGATGAATTGATTAACGTTGAATTAACAGACGGCAATCAGCAGATTATTCTGGCAACTAAGAATGGAATTGCTGTCAGGTTTGAGGAAAGAAATGTAAGGCCAACTGGAAGATCAGCGCAAGGCGTCAGGGGAATAAACCTTAAAGACAATGATGAAGTAATAGGCATGGTAGTTGCATCAGACGAAAAAACTTTATTGAGCGTCACAGAGAATGGTTATGGCAAAAGAACACAAATATCAGACTACAGGCTTATCAACAGGGGAGGCTCAGGAGTAATCAGCATACAATGCAGCGAAAGAAACGGCAAAGTCGTTTCAATTTGTCCTGTAACAGAAAAAGATGATATAATCTTCATAAGCAAGAATGGCATTGTAATAAGAGTGCCTTCAACTGATATTTCTATCATTGGAAGAAACACGCAAGGAGTCAGAATAATGAAATTGGAATCAGGAGACAAGGTTGTGAGCGCTGTAAAAGTTCCAAGAGAGAATAATAATTAATTCTAAAAAACAAACTTTTTTATAGACATTAAAGTTGATTTCTAAGTTATGAAAAAAATACAATCTATACTTAATGAAGTGCTTAAAGAAATTCAACCTGATAAAAATTACGAGAAAGAAATATTTGAAAGGCTAAGCAACATAATCAAAAAAATAAACCAAAATCAAAAAAATATAAAAGCTGTTTTAGGCGGTTCAGGCTCCAAAGGAACATGGCTCAAGACATTTGATGCTGATATTTTTGTTTTATTCAACTATAATAAATTTGAAGATAAAAGCGAAAAATTATCTGACATCCTTGACAAAATATTAAAGAAGAAATTTAAGAATTTAATAAGACTGCATGGTTCTCGTGACTATTTTCAAATAAAACAATCTAATTTCACATTTGAAATAGTGCCAATACTTGAAATAAAAAAGGCAGAGCAGGCGAAAAACATAACTGATGCAAGTCCATTGCATTCCAAATGGGTTAAAAAGCACAAAAAACTAACTAACGAGATGAAATTAACAAAGCAATTTTGCCAGGCTCAGAATGTTTATGGCGCTGAAAGCTATATTAGGGGATTTTCCGGCTATATATGTGAAATCCTGACTGTATACTATGGCTCTTTTTTGAATTTAGTGAGAAATGCAGCAAAGTGGCAAGATAAGGTTGTAATTGATGTCCAAAAATACTACAAAGGCAAAGACATCTTTAAGCTTGTCAATACTTCTAAGCTTGTATCACCATTGATTGTTATAGACCCTGTGCAGAAAGACAGAAATGCAGCCGCTGCTTTGAGCGTTGAAAAATTTGAAGCCTTTAAAAAAGCAGCAAAAGAACTCTTGAAAAATCCATCCAAAGAATTTTTTGTCAAAAGAGACCTAAAACCAATATTCTTAACAGAAAAAGCACAAAATAATAAATTAATAATACTTAAGGCTGAGCCGTTAAGCGGAAAAATCGACATTGTAGGCACTAAACTGCTTAAAGTTTATGAATTTTTAAAATCCGAGCTAAATAAACATGACTTTAAAATAATAAAAACCGACTGGGAATGGGACAAAAAAAACTATGCATTTTTTTATCTTTTATTCGATAAAAAATTGTTGTCAAAAATAATAAAGATTGAAGGTCCTCCTGTTAAAATAGAACAGCATGTTGTCAATTTCAAAAAAATACATAAAAAAATATTTGTAAAGAATGGCAGAATATATTCAGAGGAGAAAAGGAAATTTCTAACACCAGAAGGTTTATTGGGAATTGTTGTCAAAACTAAATTTGTTAAGGATAGATGCAAATCAATAAAAATTGATATATTATAAAAATGCAAGCTGTAATATTAGCGGCAGGAAAATCAACAAGAACCTATCCATTGACAATTACAAAGCCAAAACCATTGCTCAAGGTTGCAAACAAAACATTGCTTGAGCATAATTTGGACAATTTGAATAATATTTTAGGTGAAGTCATAATAGTTGTTGGCTATAAAAAAAATTTAATAAAAAGGCACATTGGGAAAAAATACAAAAATCTTAAGATGAAATATATTGAGCAAAAGCAGCAACTAGGCACTGCGCATGCTCTTTTAATGGCAAAGCCCTGTATTAAGGACAGGTTTGTCTTATTAATGGGGGATGACATCTATTCAAAAGAAGACATAAAAAAATGCATTAAGCATAGATATTCAATTTTAACAGCGAAAGTAAAGGAGCCACAAAACTTTGGTGTGGTTATAGAAAAAAATAATATTTTAATCGATTTTAAAGAAAAGCCAAAGAAATTTGTTTCAGACTTGATAAGCACAGCATTTTATTCTCTTGATAAAAAAATATTTGATTTCATTAATCAAATAAAAAAATCTGAAAGAAATGAATTTGAGCTGCCTGATGCCATAAAATTATTATCAAGGAAACAAAAAATATATTGTATTAAAAGCAGAAAATGGTTTCCTATTGTCTATGCTTGGGATTTATTAAAAGCTGATAAACAATATAGAGGGAGCAAAAACATTATCGGAAAAAATTCAAAAATATATGGGAATGTAAAAAATTCATCAATAGGAAATAACTGTTTGATAAGGGGAAATGTTGAAAACTCTATAATAATGGATAAAACAATTGTTGATAAGGATTCTATTGTTAAAGATTCAATTATCGGAGAAAATGTCTATTTTAAAGGCAGAATAATGGCTAAAAAGAATGTTTACTCAATTGTAAATAATAAAAAAATAAAAGTAGACAAGTTAGGGGCCATAATAGCTGATAATGTTAAAGCAAAGAATATTGTTATAAATCCCGGCTGCAAAATATGGCCAAATAAATCGATTTCAAATAAGGCTGTAAGCCAAGATGTGAAATAATGAAAAAAATAAATGATATTTTTATATTAATAATTGGTATTCTGCTTTTTATTGTTTCTTATAGTCTTGATCAAAATGTAAACTTATTCTTTAAAAATGCAAAATTTGCATTCTTGGATGTAATTTTAAGCATCATTACAAATTTTGGATTTGTTGTAATGGTAATTTTAATAATCCCATCTTATATCATTTACAAAAAAAATAAAAGTCCCGTATATCTGCTTTGGCTAACTTTTATTGCTTCTTTCGCTTTAAATTTTGCCATTAAATTAATTGTGCAAAGACAACGGCCAATCGACACATTTACTTACCCTTTTATTAACATAATTAATTATTCATTTTCAAGCACGCATGCTATTGTTGCTTTTTCTGTATTGCCATTAATAGTTAAATATCTGCCAAAGCAGAAGCATTTTTTTATTATCTTTGCTTTTTTGGTTGCTCTAAGTAGAGTATATTTTAATTTGCATTTTTTAAGCGATGTTGTGTTTGGCGCTTTTGCAGGTTACTTTATGGGAAATTCTTTGCTAGAGCTATACGAAAAAGGTAAGTTATGGAAAAAGTAGACAATTGTGAGCGAGTGAGTTGCACGCGAGCTTGTGAGCGTGCTCACAAGCAGGTACGAGCTCACTCGCATTCGACTAATTTTGAATTGAATAGGCAGCTTTTTCACATTTTTTTAGGCATAGCTCTTGTTGTGTTGTTAGTTTATAGCTTTATCAGCAAAGAGATGATATTTATAGCTATAATTGTTGGCATTATTCTGTCATACTCAAGCAAGAAAATAAAGATTCCAGTAATCTATAATCTACTTGAAATGTTTGAACGCAAAGACGACATTCAAAATTTTCCTGGAAAGGGAATAATCTTTTATTTTATTGGGATTTTTATTGCTTTATTATTATTCCCAAAAGACATAGCAATGGCTTCTATAATGGTTTTGGCATTTGGTGATTCAATCTCTCACTTATTTGGCTTGCATTTTGGCAAGACAAAACATCCATTATCAAAGACTAAATTTGTTGAAGGTACAATCGCAGGCTTCATAGCTGGATTTATAGGAGCTTTAGTATTTCTGCCATGGTACGAAGCATTTTTTGCATCGTTAATTGCCATGGTTGTTGAATCAATCGAGATAAAAATCGGAACCGAGCAAGTTGATGACAATTTAATTGTGCCATTTTTTGCAGGCGCTGCTGTTTGGTTAGTTAGATTGGTTCAATCCATACCTTTATAAATAATTATATCTTTTCTCTATGGTTTAAAATTTTAATTTAATAAAATGATAAGCGAACAATTAAAAGAAATATTCATGAAGAATAAAGACCCATTTACCGATATTCTTGGTCAAGATCAGACAAAACTCGCTCTTAAATCAGCTTTGGTTATGAACAGGCACATAATAATAGTTGGTGCGCCCGGGATTGGAAAAACAACTTTGGCGAAAAACATAGCAAAACTACTGCCAGACATTGATGTCGTTGAAGGCTGCAGTTATCATTGCACGCCTGAAATGCCCATTTGTCCTTCTTGTAAGCAAACTAAAAAATATAAAACAATAAAATTAGAAGGCATAAAACGCTTTATCAGAATTCAAGGCTCGCCGGACTTGACAGTAGAAGACTTGCTTGGCGATATTGATCCAATAAAGGCTTTGAAATTCGGCCCTTTAAGCTTAGAGGCATTCACCCCGGGAAAAATATTCAAAGCCAACAATAGCGTTTTATTTTTTGACGAGTTTAACAGGTGCCCTGAAAAATTGCAGAATGCATTATTGCAAGTTCTTGAGGAGAGAAAAGCAACAATCGGCTCTTACGATGTTGATTTTGACGTTAATTTTATTTTTGTAGGGACAATGAATCCAGAAGATTCGTCAACAGAAAAATTAAGCGACGTTTTGCTTGACAGGTTCGATATTATTTACATGGGTTATCCAGAAAGTATTGAAATTGAAAAGAAAATTGTTTTGATTAAGGGAAAAAAACTAAATAATGTAAGCGACGAGCTTTTAAGTTTGATGGTATTTTTTATAAGATTGTTAAGAAATGACGAAAAGCTTGAAAAAAAGCCAAGCGT